>JACDER010000017.1 GCA_013816275.1 Actinomycetota bacterium
CCGCCGGCCACCGTCTGCGCCTTGCGCCGGCGCTCGTGACCCTCGCCGTGGCGATCCTGATCTGGGGGGAGGTCGCATGGGCGCGACACCGGACGCCGCCCCTGTTCGACGGCGAGCCGGAGGCGCGCATCGACGCTCGTGAAGCGGCGTCGGAATGGCTCGCGCGAACGAGCCGTCCGGACGACGTCCTGTTCGGTTACGAGCCCATCTACCTCGGCGCCTGGGAACTGTCGCGCCGCGTGCCGCACCGTTGTTCCGCGCGCCGATCCGAAGCTCGCGCTCGCCACTCTCCGGGGGGCCTCGAAACCGATCGGCCGCGGCGTCTGGGTCTTCGACGCGAGCGAGCACAACAACATCCAGCCGAAGGCGACGATCCCGCTGCGGCGCCCCTATCCGGCCCACGACTTCGAGGCCAGGGTGTTCGGGCCCTATCTCGTGATCCCGAACCGCGCGCCCGGCGCGAACGATCGCGCGTTACCTGCGCATGGCGTCCCAGGTCGAGATCCTGGGGAAGAAGCTCTACATCGGAGACGCGGACGTGAACTTCTTCACGGTCCGGCGGGCGGGCTACCTGCTCGGGTCGTAGCCGAGCGCTTACGCTCGACCGCTTCCTGGTAGCAGGGCGCCTATTCGAACGCGGCGAGGCCTCCCGGCTCACCTCGCGGCCGGCGTGACCCTCTGCGCGCGGCCGCCAGCACCGCCGATGCGCCCACGAGCCCACCGAGCAGAAACGATCTCGCGCGGCTCGTGCCGTCCATCGAACGATTGTACGGCGCTACTTGGGAAGAAGTTGCCAGTCGGCAGCCGAGCCAATCGCCGTGAGCCGGCGCAGCCCTTTGCCGTCTACGCCGATCTTGTAGATGCCGCCCTGCTCTCCGGGCTTCCGTGAGAACACGAGACTGCGACCGTCCGGCGACCAGGCGACATGAACCTTTTCCCCGCCGTGCGTCAGGACCCGCCGGTCCTTGCCGGCGGCGGTGGTCGTCACGACCTCGAGCTTCCGGTGGACGACGGCGACGAAGGCGAGCCTGCGGCCGTCCGGCGACCAGGCCGGGCTGCGCCCGGCCGCGATCCGCTTCTCCGTTTTGCCGGCCGGCCTGATCACGTAGACGCGGTTGTCGTAGACGTCGTGGACGACGAATTCGCTCCGGACGAAGGCGATCGTCGCGCCGCCGGGCGACCAGGCAGGCTCGAGATCCCCCGCCGGCACGCCGGGATCGGTGAGCGCGCGGCTCTTTCCGTCGAGCGTCGCGACGCGGAGGCCGGTCCACGCCGGATAGTCGCCCTCGGGGACGTCGGGCCGGCCAGCGTAGGCGATGCGCATCCCGTCCGGGGACCAGGCGGGGTCGTAGGCGGGGAACTCGGGATCGGTCGAGTCGATCACGCGCCGGACGCCCGTCCCGTCGGCGGCGGCGACGTAGATGCCGTCACGCCGCTGGAACGCGAGCTTCGTGCCATCTGGAGACCACGCCGGGTTGCCGCCGCGCGTGAGCCGCTCAACGTTCCGCCCGTTCGAGTCGATCACGTATACGAAGTTGCCCCGGACGAAGGCGATCTTTCCGCCACCGCTCGGAAATACGGGTGAGCCCGCTGCCCCCGCCCCGGAGTTGTCGGGGCAGCTCGTGTCTTCGACGACGTCCACCGTTACGGTGGTCGGGCTCGTCGGCGACCAGCCGGGTATGGCGAACGTGAACCTGATCTTCGGCGGCGGGCCTGGCACCCATCGCATCGTGTACACAACGTCGTCGTGGTCAACGTCGGCTACCCAGTCCAGCTCGGACGATCCGCCGGGCTCGTTCGAGATCACCGACTGGTGACCCTCCCACTGCTGCGCGTACGGGTCGTCTCCGCAAGTGTGTCCCGATAGGGAGATGCGTATCGTGCATGTCCCGCCCACGTAGTTACACGACTCGTCCTCGCGTTGGGACGAGAACGAGACGGTCGGGAACTTGAACCCGCGCGCCTTGTGGAACAGGACGTGCCAGGCCATGCCGGCGTACTTGGGGACGAGGAACTGCACAAGGGCCCCGGGGACGTTGCCGAACGCAGACTGGTAGGCCGCGAGCCCGTTCAGGACGCCGCGCGCGTCCTTCTCGAGCCCGAAGCCGACGATCTTCTCGCCCTTCGGCGTGAAGACGAGCGTTGCGATTCCGTCCGCCCCCGTCTTGGCATCGGCCGGCTCGTGCGTGATCTTTCCGTGCTTCTCGAGGCTCGCTTCCGCCTGCTCCCAGAAAACGCTCACGCCCGGGATCGGGCCCTTCTTGGGGAACTTCATCCCGATCAGCGCTCCGCATTCGATGACGAAGTCGGGATAGGCGTCGAGCATCTCCACCTTGACCCGGAAGCGCAGCACCTGCCCGGCGTTCGCAGCGTGGCCCGCAGGGCCGTAGTGCGTCTCCTGCAGCTGCGGGCTCGCCGCCGTGACCTTGACGCTGAAGGCAAGCGCCGGCCCGTGGATGGCGTCGATGATGATTGCCACGAGCTTCACCTGAGCGCCGAGCTTGTTGACGATCGTAAGCGTCCACTTCCCGAACGCGATATCCTCGGCAGCGTTTGATGCCTCGCCGGCGCACCGGCTGGCGGCGGCCGAAGGGGCGTGGACGAGGGAGGGGCGGCGGAGCCCGGGCTGCACCTTGCCCCCCTTGACGGCCGCCACGGCGACGTCCGTGACGAAGAGGAAAGACTGCAGCGGATCGAGCCGCAGCGAATCCGCCGGGACGTTCCGCAGCATGTCGTACGGGGACGCGTGAAGACGACCGAGCTCGCGCGCGAGGAGGGGAACGACCGACGAGGGGGCACGCGGGCTTGCGGCGGCCTTGCGCACGCCGGCGAGCAGGACCTGGCGCAGCTCTTCCGGGCTCAGGTCGCGCCCTCCGGGCTTGACGCCTGCATCCGTGAGGAGCGTGGCCAGTTCGGAGAGCGAGACGGTGTCTCCCCGGCCGAGAGCCGCCGCCATTCCCCTGAGCTCGAAGTCGAAGAGGTAGAGGCCGCGCGGGAAGCCGCGCCCGCCCGGGACGAGGGCCTTGCCCTTCGGGGTCAAGACTCGCGCGTGCAGCGTGCGCATGACGGAGAGGAGAGCCTTGTACCTCGCCCCCGCCGTGCGCGCTTTCATGATGGTTGAGGCGAGCTTCTGTGCGACTGCCGCCTGCGACGGCGGCTTCGGTTTCTGCGTCGCTCCGGTCGCGATCGAGCCGCCGGCGACCAGGGCAATTGCCGCCGCCGCCGCTGTGGGCACGATGAAGGCGCGCCACTGCCCCCCAGTGTTGAAGCGGTTCAAGACTCGCTCCCTTCCCTCTCAAGTCGTGGAAGACGGGTGCACGCGTTGATTTCTTCCCTCTGCATTGTCTCACGCTGCGGCCGATCTGCAAAGGGGGCATTCCTTTGGCTCTAAGCTCGTTCCGCTCGCGAGACTCGGCTTCATCGTCGAGAACCCGTGGAGTGCGGGGATGTTCGACTAGGGGTTCGCAGCCGCAGTTCGGCGGGGTCTCTACATCTCGAATCCGCTTCATGCGCGGAGCTTCTTCCCCAATAGCTGAGCGCCGGGCCTACTGGCGACGGCCCCGAGTCATCTTCGTCAACTCGATGTCCGACCTCTTCCGCGAGCGCGTCCCGATGGCGTTATCCGGAGTGTGTTCGACGTTATGGCCGAAGCCGACCGGCACGTGTTCCAGATCCTGACCAAGCGGCATGAGCGCCTTGAAAGCGGTAGAAAGCTGGGTATTCGTAGCCTGACCGGAAAACAGAAAGCCCGCTTCTGCGGGGCCTTCGTCTAGCAGGGGCGGCAGGACTCGAACCTGCAACCCCCGCTCTTCGTTACGACGTACCGCCTTCACGGGGGCGTGCTCCGCGTCAAGTACGTTCACGATCGCGTAAAGGTCATCGAAACGACCAGTCGCTACTACAGGACGACGCGCGCCCTCGGAGTAGGGACACACATCCCGCTCGGTCCATGTCATCGCATCCGTTTCGGCGGCTGCCAGTACCGTTGGCACGGGTTCTCATGGGACGGGGACTGCGGAAAGGCATGGATAGGCGGGACGCGATATCGGCAAACCGACTTGTTCATGCGACGCGGCCGGATCTCGGCCGTGCAGATGGGCGACCCCTCCGTGATCCTCTACTGCTTCTAAGCACTCCGCGAGCGGCTACTTACATGCACCGTTCGCGACGATTCCAGAGACGAGCAGGCGAGCGGAAGCGAGGCCTCTCCTACGCCGCTATTGCTGATCGGCTCAATGCTGATCGTGTGCCGACGGCCCAGGGAGGCAGGAAGTGGTGGCCGGCCACGATACGCCACGCAGTCGGCGGGGAGGCGTGACGGCGTGCCGGACCCGCCCGGAGAAGGAACATCGACCGGTCAAGGAGCCGATCAGCCTCGGGGCCTAGACGCAGGCGTCTTGCTCTTCCCATACCTGCTTCTAGGCGAGCGAAACCAGATTGGCCCCTGGGAGCTAATCCCCCGAGCGGGGGAAGGTGGCCGCAAGGCTGATTGCGCGCCAGTTGCGCGCCAGTGCGCGCCCGCGACCAGCCGCCTTGGGCGGTTTTCAGCGGTTGAAGAGAGCGCCGGAATCGCAGCGCCCGAAAGGCCCAAGAGCCGCACAGTCAAGCCAGACCCGGCGCAACGGAGCGGCGCAGGAGTCGAACCTACCCAGCCGTGGGTTACACGACCTCACCGGTTTTGAAGACCAGCTGGGCCACCGGGCCCATGCCGCTCCGAAAACAGGGTATCGCCGTCTCATGAGTCAGAAGGAGGGGGCTCACGGAGGGCTTCAGCGGTGACGGCACCAAGGTGATCGTCAACGACTCGGCCTCACCGACCGACGCGGCTGTCAAGCACTTCTACGATCGTGAGGAATTCGAGCGCACCTGGCTCCCCGCTTCAGGCGGGATCGTCTACGTGATGCGGCCTGTCGGCAAGCCGACTCCCTCTCTGACGGCGAACAACTCCTAGGTCACTCAAACGGCGGCGAGACGGGTCGCTATTAGGCTCCGCGCACGCGCGACTCCACCACTCCCATCCTCCGCTCGACCCGCGCGGTCTTCGTCGCCGGCTTCTGTCTGACGATCGGCACGGGGATCGGGCTCTATGCGGTTCCGGACCGCACCGCCGATTACTGGGCCTGGACGATCAAGTCGCCGCTGACGGCCGCGTTCTTCGGAGCCGGCTACCTCAGCGCCGCCGTCGTCCTCGCCCTCGCCGCACGTGCCCCGAGTTGGGAGCGTGCGCGGATCGCGGCGGTCGCCGCGTTCGCGCTGACGTCGCTTGCGCTCGTCGCGACTCTGCTCGACCTCGACACCTTCGCGTTCGGCGAGGGAGGGCTGACGGAGGTCGTTGCGTGGGTCTGGCTCGGCGTCTACGTCGCACTCCCGCTCGCGGTACTCGTCGCGTTCGGGCGCCAGGAACGCCTGGTCCGAAGCGTGCCCGACGATCCGGAAGCGCTGCCGGCGTCGCGCCTTGCCTGCACCGTCGTCGGAATCGCGCTCGCCTTCCTCGGAATCGGGCTGTTCGCAGACTGGGCCTGGCTCGTGGCCAGGTGGCCGTGGCCGCTGCCCTCGCTTCCGGCCCGGGTCGTCGGCGCCTGGCTCTGCACCTACGCCGCGGTCCTGCTGTGGTTCGCACTACGAGAGAGAAGCTGGGTGCGCGCGCGCATCGGCGTCGTCTCAGCCGGCATCGCGCTCGGGCTCGACGTCGGCGCCGCCGTCCGCTACTCGAGCGACCTCGACGGTGATGCGTCCACGGTCGTCTACCTCGCCGGTACGAGCACGCTGCTCGTGCTGCTGCTCGGCATCTGGTGCCTCGAGGAATGGAGGCTGTCCGCGCCGAGGTCACGGGGCTACCGTTAGCCCGTGATCCAGGATGCCCTTGCGCGGCTTCTCGAGGGGCGTGACCTCTCCCGTGAGGACGCGCGCGAGGCGATGGGCGAGATCATGCGCGGGGAGGCGACGGCCGTCCAGATCGGCGGGTTCCTCGTGGCGCTGCGGTTGAAGGGCGAGACGGTGGACGAGATCGCCGGCTGCGCGGAGGCGATGCGCGAGCACGTCCTTCCCGTCACGCCGACGCGCACCGACCTGGTCGACACGGCGGGCACCGGCGGCGACGGGGCGCAGACGCTCAACATCTCGACAGCAGCCGCACTCGTCGCCGCCGCGGCGGGAGCCGGCGTCGCGAAGCACGGCAACCGCGCCGTTTCCTCCGCTTCGGGCTCGGCGGACGTGCTCGAGGCCCTCGGCTTCAGCCTCGAGCTCGAGCCCCGCCGCATCGCGCGCTCGATCGACGAGCTTGGCTTCGGATTCATGTTCGCCCCCACGCACCATCCCGCGATGCGGCATGCAGCTCCTGTCCGGCGCGAGCTCGCTACAAGGACGATCTTCAACGTGCTCGGGCCGCTGACCAATCCCGCGCGCGCCCGCGCGCAGATCGTCGGGGTCTACTCGCCGGAGCTGGTGCCGACGATCGCCGATGTGCTGGCGAGCCTCGGCGCGCACCGGGCCTTCGTCGTCCACGGAGCCGGCGGGATCGACGAGCTCTCCCCGGCCGGGCCGAACCTCGTCTGCGAGGTGCGCGGCGGAGAGGTTCGGCGCCGCGAGATCGATCCGCTCGAGCTCGGAATCCATCGCTGCGCCGAGAACGACCTGCGCGGAGGGAGCCCGGCCGTGAACGCGGCGATGATCCGAGCCGTGTTCGACGGAGAGCTTGGCCCGCGACGTGATGCGATCCTTCTGAACGCGGCCGGGGCGATCGCGGCGGCGGGGCACGCGGAGGATCTACGAGAAGGCCTGGAGCTCGCGCGGGAGACGGTCGACTCCGGCGCGGCCGCGACCCGCCTCGACGAGCTGGTCGCGTTCTCCCAGGTCGACCTGGTGGACTCCTAGATGGGCCGCTTCAAGGACGCTCTCGCCTGTCCCGGCCTCGCCGCGATCGCGGAGGTGAAGCGGCGCTCGCCGTCTGCGGGCGATCTCCGCCCCGAGGCCGATCCTGCGGTGCTCGCTGCAGAGTTCGAGCGCGCCGGCGCGGCCGCGGTCTCGATCCTCGTCGACGACCGCTTCGAAGGATCGATCGCCGACCTCGCGGCGGCGAGATCCAGGGCAACGCTGCCGCTCCTTGCCAAGGGTTTCTTCCGCGACTCGGACGAGTTGGCATTCCTGAAGCGGGCCGGCGCCGACGCCGTGCTCCTCCTGCTCCGCGACCTGAACGACGACCAGGCTGCGGTGCTCATGACCCGCGCCCGGGAGCTCGGGCTCGACACGCTGGTCGAGGCGCACGACCGCGAGGAGCTCGACCGCGCCGTCCGCCTCGGCGCGGATCCGATCGGCCTCAACGCCCGCGACCTCGGGACGTTCGAGATCGACCGCGCAGCGCAGCTTGAGCTGGTGGCCGGCGCGCCGCGTGACCGCGTCGTGGTTGCCGAGAGCGGCATCTCCTCGCGCGCCCAGGGCGCGGCAGCCGAGCTGGCAGGCGCGAACGCGATTCTCGTCGGCTCGACGCTGATGCGCGCGAGCGATCCGGCCGCAACGCTCGCGCAGCTGATCTCCCGGCCGCTCGTCAAGGTCTGCGGCCTGACCCGCGAAGAGGACGTGGAGGCCGCCGTCGACGCGGGCGCTGACCTCGCCGGGTTCATCCTTGCGAAGGAGAGCCCGCGCCGCGCCGCCGAGGTCCTGCCGGTTCCGGACACGGTGCTCTCGGTCGCCGTCCTCGTCGGCGAGCGGGCGGACGCTCCGGCCGATCTCGTCCAGCTCTACCCGCGCGAGCGCGAGCACCGCGGCCGCGACGGCGTCCTCTTTCGCGGGGGCGAGGAGGTCGCCCGTGTCGTCGACCTGCCCTGGCAGCAAGCGGATCCGACCCATCTCGACCGGGCGCGACAGGCGGAAGGGCGCGTCATGCTCGCCGGCGGCCTCGGCCCGGAGAACGTCCGCGAGGCGATCGAGGCCGTGCGTCCATGGGCGGTCGACGCGAGCTCGAGCCTCGAGACCGAGCCCGGCATCAAGGATCACGAGCGCGTGCGCGCGTACGTGGCTGCGGCGCGATGAGCACCGGGCTGTACGGGCCCTACGGGGGGCGCTACGTCCCTGAGACGCTCGTCCCGGCCCTGGACGAGCTCGAGGCGGGCTGGCGTGAGGCGTGCGCCGACGACGCCTTCGGCCGCGAGCTGGACGAGCTCGGCCGCGAATACGGCGGCCGCCCGACTCCGCTGACGCTCGCCGAGCGCTTCGCCCCGGGCAAGCGTCTCTACCTCAAGCGCGAGGATCTCCTCCACACCGGGGCGCACAAGCTGAACAACGCGCTGGGACAGGCCGTCCTCGCCGGGCGGCTCGGCAAGAAGAGGATCGTCGCCGAGACCGGCGCGGGCCAGCACGGCGTCGCGACCGCGACCGTCTGCGCGCGCTTCGGCTTCGACTGCGTCGTCTACATGGGCTCCGAGGACATGCGCCGCCAGCGGCCGAACGTGGAGCGGATGGAGTTGCTCGGCGCGGAGGTGCGGCCGGTCGAGTTCGGCACGCGAACGCTGAAGGAGGCGACGAGCGAGGCGATCCGCGACTGGATCACGAACGTCGAGACGACGCACTACCTGATCGGTTCCTGCGTCGGGCCGCATCCTTATCCAGAGATCGTCCGTGAATTGCAATCTGTTATAGGTCGCGAGGCGCGCGAGCAGTTCCTCGCCGCCGAGGGGCGGCTGCCGGATGTGGTGGTCGCGTGCGTGGGCGGCGGGTCGAACGCGATCGGGATCTTCGCCGGATTCGTCGAGGACGAGGGTGTCGCGTTGATCGGCGTCGAGGCGAGGGACGCCGCGAGCCTCGGCACGGGCCGGCCGGGAGTCCTCCACGGCGCGCGCTCCTCGCTGCTCGCCGACGAGGACGGCCAGGTGCTGGACGCGCACTCGATCTCGGCCGGGCTCGACTATCCCGGGGTCGGGCCCGAGCACGCATTCCTGCGTGACAGCGGGCGGGTGACCTACACGACGGCGAACGACGAGGAGGCGGTCGCGGCCTTCAAGCGGCTGGCGGTGAGCGAGGGAATCATCCCCGCGCTGGAGCCCGCGCACGCCCTCGCGCGCGCCGCGGAGCTGGGCGCGGAGCTCGTCCTCGTCTGCCTGTCCGGCCGCGGGGACAAAGACCTGGACGAGGTGCTCGGACGCTGAAGCGCCTCGTCATCTACCTCATGGCCGGGCGAGGCATGCCCGAGCTGGCGAGGGCGGCGGTCGACGGCGGCGCGGATCTGATCGAGATCGGGTTCCCGTTCTCTGATCCCCTTGCGGACGGACCCGTAATTCGAGCGGCGGCCGAGCGGGCGCTGGCCGAGGGCATGCGGACCGAGCGCTGCCTCGACTGCCTCGCAACGACGCGAGCCCTCATCAATGTCCCACTCGTCCCGATGACCTATGCCTCGCTGCTGGAGGCGTACGGGTACCGGCGCTTCCAGCACGACGCCCGCCTCGCGGGGGCCACCAGCCTGATCGTCGCGGATCTGCCGATCGAGGCCGAGGCCGAGCTTCGCCGCGTCCAGCTCGTCGCACCGACGACGCCGGACGAGCGGCTGAGACTCGCCGCCGAGCGGACGGACGGCTGGCTCTACCTCGTCTCGGTGACCGGGACGACGGGGCCGCGCGAGACGCTCTCGCCGCAGGCGGCCGAGCTCGTGGAGAGGGCCCGAGCAGTGACCGACGTCCCACTCCTCCTCGGCTTCGGGATCACGACGCCGGAACAGGCGGCCGAGGCAGCTGCGGAGGCCGACGGGATCGTCGTCGGGAGCCGGGCGGTGCAGGTGGCAGAGGAGGGGCCCGGAGCGCTTCGGGACTACGTCGCGTCTCTCCGAGCCGCGATCGACGCGGCCACGACCTCGCCCAGCAGTCGGTAGCCCTCGACCGACGGGTGGTCTCCGTCGGACGTCCACTCCTCGCGCATCCGGCCCGGCCGCTCGGAATCTTCGAGTGTTTGGTGAAACGGCAACACCTGAACTCCGATATCCGCGATCAGCTCGTTCAGCCGCCGGATCGGCCCCTCGGCCTCGGGATGGCCGTTGTTCCAGGGCAGGACGTCGGCGAGGAAGACCACCCGCCCGAGCAGGCGTCCCCGCACCACCATCGCGCGCAGGTTCTCGGCCGCCGACTCGACCTGGCGCCGCTGCGCGATGTCGTTGATCCCGCCCTGGACGATCAGGATCTCCGCGCCCTCGGCGCATGCCTCCAAGCGAAGCGCGATCTCGTCCGTCCGCTGCCCGTAGATCCCGCAGTTACGGAACTCGAGCCCGGGATCGCGCCGCGACGCCCAGTGCTCGTACTGGCTCTCCGCGTTCGGCTCGTGGATGGCGGCGCGCACCCGTGGATCGGGATCCCACCCCGGTGAGCCTGCGGTGATCGAGTCCCCGAGCGCGGCCACGAGCATCGGCGCAGCGTAGTCGTCTCAAGTGACGGTCTCTCTCTATCCCTGTAGACCGCTACATGAGGGGGTTCGTCGCAGCGGTCGCCGTCGGTGCTGCGCTTGCCTTCTCCGGCGCTGCTTCCGCTGCCAAGCCGTACACGCCGCTGCCCGCCTGGGCGCTGCTGAGGGCGGCGAGCCGCTCGTGGGAGCCCAGGTGTGCGTCTACAAAGGTCGCGCCGCGGGAGCCCGACCTGGACCACGTTGGACACCGTATCGTCCCCCTGCGCCAGCTCGGGTCGGACGAGAGCTACCGGCAACCGGTGAACCACTAGTCTCGCCCCTTCACCTACGACGAAGGAGAAGCGATGAAATTCGACATCAAGTACGGGCCTGCGTACGCGCTCGCCGACGTCTCGATGGACGGCGGCGACTCGATCCAGGCCGTCACCGGCGCGATGGTCAGCATGACCGACGGGGTCGGAATCGCGACCGAGATGAAGGGCGGGCTGATGGCCGGGCTCAAGCGCTCCGTCCTCGGTGGCGAGAGCCTGTTCATCAACACGTTCAGCGCGACCGAGCAAGGACAGATCACGCTCGCGCCGCCGCTGCCGGGAGACATCTTCACGATCGAGCTCTCGGGCACGCTGCTGCTCCAGTCCGGCTCGCTTCTCGCGGCGACGGCAGACGTCTCCTTCGACACCAAGTGGGGCGGCGCGAAGACGTTCTTCTCGGGCGAGGGCCTCTTCCTCGTGCGCTGCACGGGAAGCGGGACCGTCCTCGCCTCGAGCTACGGCGCGATCGAGGAGCGATCGCTCGGGGGCGGCGAGGCGTACACGATCGACTCAGGACACGTGGTTGGCTTCGAGGAGGGCGTGCAGTACGAGGTCAAGAAGGCGGGTAGCTGGAAGACGACGATCCTCGGCGGCGAGGGCCTCGTGGCGAGGCTGACCGGCCCCGGCCGGGTCTGGATGCAGACGCGCAGCCCGGACGAGTTCCTCGGCTGGCTGCTCCCGAAGATCCCGAAGCAGGAGGGCGGCGGCTTCCGGGTCGGCTGAGCGATCAGCTCCCGGCGAGCGTCGCCCGGAGTCGTTCGCATACATAGGCGCACTGTTCGGGCAGCAGGGTGTCGACGGCGACGATGAGCGTGTCGTCCCAGCGATGGACGGCGATGCGCGGGTTGCCCTCGTAGAGCATCCGCTCCGCGTCGGCCGCGCGGTCGCTCTGTAGCACGAGGCAGTTGACCGGCTCGTCCTCCAGGGTCTCGACCATCGTGAAGAAGCGGCGCTCGGTGCGGACGCCCCGGATGTCTGCCACCGCGGCGGCGAGCTCGTCCACGAGCTCCGCGTAGCTGCGCCAGCGGGCCTCGTGGTCGAGCTCGAACCACTCCTCGATCGCGAGCGTCGTCCCCACGACCGTGTGGAGATCGAGCTTGAACGGGCGCCCGAACTTGGCCCAGCGTCCCGTTTCGAAGTTCGTGAAGTCCACGTCCGCGACGGCATCGACCAGGTCGGCGCGGCCGACGACGAAGCCGCCCGTGTTCGGGCCGTAGCAGTACTTCGCGCT
>JACDER010000190.1 GCA_013816275.1 Actinomycetota bacterium
GGCAAAGCCACCGCCTCCGCTCTTTGGCCGGCTCCGTCGAGCCTACGCCGGCAGCGTCCTTGCCCGACGGCGCTTTTCGCTCGCCGGAGCATCACCGTACTCACCGGACGGCGCACTCGTGATCCCCTCCAGGCACCGGGTCTGGCAGGTCGCTGCCGACGCCGCGCTCGTCGCGGGCGCCTGGTACCTCGCATACCAACTCCGCTTCGACCACGGCGTCCGGCCGTACTACGAGACGCTGTTCGAGCGGACGATCCTGATCGTGGTCGGGATCAAGGTCGTCGTCTTCGTCCTCTTCGGGTTCTACAACCACTGGTGGCGCTACGTCTCGACGCGCGACATCTGGCGGATCGTCCGCGGCGTCACGGTCGCGTGCCTCGTCGCTGACCTGACGATCTACTTCGCGAGCCCGGTGCACGGGATCCGTCTACCGCGATCGGTCGCCGTCCTCGACTGGCTGCTGACGCTCGCGCTGGTCGCGGGGGCCCGCCTGCTCGTCCGCTCGATCATGGAGCGGCCTGCGCCGCGGGGCCTGGTCGCGCGCGGGAAGGAGGTCCTCGTCGTCGGCGCAGGAGACGCGGCGCAGCTGATCGTCCGCGAGATGCTCAAGTCGCCGTCGCTCGGCTACACGCCGATCGGGCTCGTGGACGACGACCCGCGCAAGAAGAATCTCCGGCTGCACGGCGTTCGCGTAATCGGCACCACCGAGGAGCTGCCGCGGCTCCTGCGGGAGTCGAAGCCCGACGAGGTGCTGATCGCGATCCCCTCGGCGGCCGGCGACGTACGCCAGCAGGTCGTCAACGCCGCCAATGCGACGGGTATCGCGGTCAAGACGCTGCCCGGCATCTACGAGCTGATCGCGGGAGACCTCGACCTGACCGCGCAGATCCGCCCCGTCCAGGTCGAGGACGTGCTCGGCCGCGAGCCAATCGAGGTCGATCTCGAGGCCGTTGCGGCGTACCTCGCCGGCGAGACCGTGCTGGTCACGGGAGCGGGAGGTTCGATCGGCTCGGAGCTGTGCAGGCAGATCGCGCATCTCGGCGCCGCCCGCCTCGTCCTCGTCGACCATGCCGAGCCGGCGCTATTCGAGATCGAGAGAGAGCTCGTGGACGAGCGCGGATTCCCGGCCAGCATTCCGATCCTCGCCGACGTCAAGAACGAGTCGAAGATGCGCCAGGTCTTCGAGCGCTATCGCCCCAAGGTCGTCTTCCACGCCGCCGCGTACAAACATGTGCCCCTCATGGAGGCGAATCCGATCGAGTCGGTGCGGAACAACGTCCTCGGAACGAGAGTCATGTCCCGGGTCGCGGTCGAGTTCGGCGCGCAGCGATTCGTGCTCGTGTCGACCGACAAGGCGCTCAACCCGCGCGCCGTCTACGGACAGTGCAAGACCCTCTGCGAGTGGACCGTCGAGGCCTACGGTCACCGGCCCGACGTCACCACCCGCTTCGTCGCCGTCCGGTTCGGCAACGTCCTCGGCTCCTCCGGCAGCGTGATCTCCATCTTCCGCCGCCAGATTGAGAAGGGCGGGCCGGTCACGGTCACCCACCCGGACATGACGCGCTACTTCATGACGACCCCCGAGGCGGTCGCGCTCGTCGTCCAGGCCGGTGGAATCGGTGGGCGCGGAGAGATCTTCGTCCTGGATATGGGCGATCCCGTCCGGATCGTCGATCTCGCGCACAACATGATCCGGCTGTCCGGGAAGGAACCGTCCAAGGACATCGCGATCGAGTACATCGGTGTGCGCCCCGGCGAGAAGCTGCACGAGGAGCTGATCGGCGAGGGGGAGACGGCCACTGCGACTGCGAACCCCAAGATCCTCAGGATCACGCGGCCGTCGGTCGACCCGACCTGGCTCGACGAGCAGATCTCCGTGCTCGAGCGGCTGGTCGAGGACGGCGAGACGCTCGAGCTCGTCTCGTTGCTCACGTCGATGATGCGCGAGCCGAAGCGGGACTCTGCGCTAGCAGCGCGCCGAGTCGAAGTTCATCTGGAAGTTGGCGATCTGGGTCCCGGCCCCGAATCCGTTTGACAGGAACGAGCCTTTGACCTGGATGCCGCAGATCACCCACCCCGTCGGGCTGCTGACGTCATAGCTGAAGGCCGAAGCGCTCTGTCCGTAGCTTCCCGCGCGCAGCTCGATCTTCTCCGTCTGCCATTGCGTGTACTTGCGCCTGGCGATCGTGCCGCTCTTTGGCTTGACGACGGCGCGCTCGGACACGCGTACGGTGATCTTGTGCGAGACCGACGGGTTGATCGAGAGGCTGGCGACGGAGGTCACCTTCGTGCTCCCGTCGCGAGTGGCCCAGGCGTAGATCTGCCCCTTGACCTTCTCGCCCCTGTAGAGGACGGTGAAGTGGTCGGAGCCGTCGGCGCGGTCGTCGGCCGCGGAAGCAAGCGCGGTGCCGGCGATCGACACGCAGAGGAGCGCTGAGATGAAAAGGGAGAGACGCCGCATGGCCGGGATCATACGACGGAACTATGCGAAAGTTGCAAATCAACAAGGAGGAAACTGGTGAAAACGCTCATTGCAGTTTGCGCCGCTGCTCTGGTGCTCGCGGCCCCTGCCTTCGCCGGGTGGGGAGCAACCCTGGACATCACCGGTCTGATCAAGAAGACAACGACGCTCGTCCGCTCGAAGCCCCAGTTCGAGAAGGCCGTCCTGCTCGAGGCCGACGGGAACCCGAAGAGCGGCAAGGTCACGACCGCCGCAGCCATCACGCGCTGGCGGATCGTCTACCAGAATCAGACGACGAAGGGCAGCAAGTTCGCGAGTGCCTTCGTCAAGATCGTCAACGGCCATCCCGGCAAGGTGGTCGGGGTCAAGGAGCCGTTCCTGGAGGACCGCAACATCTCGACCGTGCCCAAGATGACGCTGGCCATGGCGGTAACCAAGCTCCGGAACGCCGGGCACAAGGAAGGGTTCGGCACGGTCACGCTTCGGTACCCGCTCGGCCCCGGTTTCTCGGAGCCGCTCTACATCTTCAGCTTCGGCTCGGGTGAGTACTGGACGGTGGGGACGAAGACCGGCAAGGTCAAGCCGATCTCGTAGCCCTAACCCAGAGCGGTCAGCGGATCGACGGACGCGCCTCGGAGCCGTACCTCGAAGTGGAGGTGCGGCCCCGAGGCGTGTCCGGTATGCCCGACGCGGCCGATCTCCGAGCCGGCGGAGACCCGCTGGCCGACGATGACCAAGATGCGCGAGAGGTGGGCGTACAGCGTGGTGACGCCATGGTGGTGCGCGATCGTCACGAGCTGGCCGAAGCCGTCGTTCCAGTCTGCGAAGACGACCCGTCCACCGAGCGCCGCGCCCACGCGCGTTCCCTCTCCGGCCGTGATGTCGATGCCCTCGTGGAAGCGGTTCCCGCGCGGGCCGAATCCGCTGGAGACTGCACCTCGCAGCGGCCAGTTGAGCCGGATCGGGGACGACGCAGGATCCGCGCGCAACGCTCGTAGCGTCTCGGGGCCGGCGCGGCCGTCAACCACCAGACCGGCCCACTGCTGGAACGCGATCACCGCGGCCTCGGTCCGCTGGTCGAAGACCGCGTCGAATTCCCGCGACGGGAAGCCGTGCCAGGCCAGCCGGAACTGCAGCGCGGCGACGTCCCACCCGACGGCTCCCCTGGACAGGGTCCGGCTTCCGATCGCCGGACGGCCGTAGCGGCCGAGCGCTCTGCGAGTCCGGGGGCCGGCGATTCCGTCGGCCGGCAGGCCGGCTGCGCGCTGGAACCTCGCGACTGCCGCCCTCGTATCGGGCCCGAGCACTCCGTCCACGGTTCCGGCGTAGATCCCCTTCGCGCTCAGCGCGGCCTGAAGCGCAGCAACGTGTGCGCTTCCTTGACCCCAGGCCGGCGCGGCGAGAAGC
>JACDER010000191.1 GCA_013816275.1 Actinomycetota bacterium
CCGCTCTGCGCGAGCTCGGCCTGCGCCACCTGCGCATCAAGCCCGGAAGGCCGCGCACCAACGGCAAAGCGGAACGGTTCATCCAGACGCTCGTGAACGAGTGGGCCTACGGCAGGATCTACGGAAGCTCGGCCGAGCGGACAGCAGCACTACCGAGCTACCTGAAGCGGTACAACTTCACCCGTCCACACGGATCCCTCGGCAAACGGCCGCCGGCCTCGAGGGTGAACAACCTCGTTGGGAACTACATCTAACCGTCGACGACGGATGGCGAAGTGACCTCACCATCACCGCCCCGCTCCTCGAGCGGCTCGGCGTGACGGCGACGTTCTTCCTCGCCCCCGGCCTCTTCGGCAACCGCGACGAGCGTCTGGACGAAGCCGGCTTCGTACTGACCGAAGCGGAGGCGCGAGAGCTCGCGGCCCACTCGGTCGAGCTCGGCGCGCACACGATGTACCACCCGGACGTGCGCGACCTCGGCCCCGACGAGCTCGCGGCGGAGCTGGCCGAGTCGAAGCGGGCAATCGAGGAGCTCTCCGGCCGGAAGTGCGATCTGCTCGCGTGGCCGTTCGGCCTCTCGGACGAACCGGCGCAGCAGGTCGCCCGAGACGTCGGCTTCGAGGCCGCCTTCTCCTTCAGCACCGGGCCGTGGCTGCGCTATGCGATCCCGCGGCAACCCGCCGGCAAGCTGTCCGCGGAAGAGCTGCCTCAGTACGCCGCGAAGTAGAAGTAGTCGGCCCGCGAGAGCGTCCGAACGACGTACCACCCGCTGACGGCGGCGAAGACGAGCCCGCCAGCGGCCAGGCCCGCCGCGGCGTACCAGTACGGGTACGTCCGGCTGAGCGGGATCCCGACGGCGAGGCTCCCGAGCACAGCCGGGAAAATCGCCCGCAGGACGAGCTTGGGGCGCGAGAGCGAGAGCAGGAAGAGCGAGTTCAGCAGACCCCATGCGATCAGGGCGTAGCCGATCGCGCCCGCGACGAACACGCCCCTCGTCGCCGAGTCGGCGAAGAACTCGCCCACCTTGTGCAGGAAGCTCACGTGCCGGAGCGAGACGCCGCCCTCGTACACCAGCGCGATCCCGGCTGCCGCCAGCAGCGCGAGCACCCCGAGCTGGAAACAGTAGAAGCGCACGAAGCGGCGGTTGTGCTCTCGGATGCGCGCTCCGTCCACCTCCTGCTGGACGCGCAAGACGTGCCCCGAGAACGCGTTCACCGTGTACTCGAGCAGCGCGATCCCGAGGACGAGCGCCACGAGCGCCCAGTCGAGGCCGACCTCGTACGCCGGCCGGAACCAGACCGGCAGCGGATTGTGCCCGGTCGTCCAGGCGACGAGGCGGTCGGCGAACAGCAGCCCGAAGTAGAGGATCCCGTAGGTGAAGAACGGCGCGCCCAGGTAGCCGAGGTACGCGAGCCGGGGCAGCTCGGTGGGCGCCGGCACGCCACGCGTCTTCCGCTCCCGGTGCCACAGCGTCACCCAGACCCAGCCGAGCGCGACGAGCACGGAAACGCCCAGGCTTGTCCAGTGCGCAGCGTAGATGCTCCACGAGGTCTGCTCGACGATCAGCGCAACGACGCCGAGCCCGACCACGGTGCTGACGACCATGGCGAGGAACTTCCGCAGCATGTACAGGGCGGCGTTCGCGAGCGAGACGAACGCGACCAGCACGTAGTAGACGAGACCGATCCCGATGTCCTTGTTCGGATACGCGTTGGCCGCGACGTTGACGATCCAGGCGATATCGGCGACGACGAACGTCAAGAGCAGGCCGAGGAGGAGCGTCCGGATCACCAGACGGCGGGCGCGCACGTATTCGCCGGGCTCGAGGAACAGCGGGCCGAGGTAGCCGAGCGCCTGGACGAAGCCGGCCGTCACGACGAACCCTGAGATCACCGCGAAGACCACGATCGACGCCTGGCGAGCCGTGAAGTGGATCGAGGCCCACTGGCTATAGCCGAGGACAAGGAGGGCGGCGAGCTGGATCGCCAGCGGGAAGATGAAGAACGCACCGGCCGCGTAGAGCCGGGCGAAGCGCGTGAGTCGACTCGTCCGCCGGGGCCGGGCTCTTACGGGGCCTACGGGAGGAGGCTTGCCGTCGCGCCGCGTCATGCACCGGGCGTAGACGTCGTCGGCCAGGTCGAACAGGTCCCAGGCGCCGAACCGCGTCCCCGCGTCGAAGTCCCGCAGCCCGGCGATCTCGAGAGCGGCGGCGACGGCCCAGGTGTCGATGGGAGTCCCGATGTCCTCCAGCACAAGAGCGGCGAGCCGGTCCTTCTCGCGTTCGAGGTCGTCCCCGTGCAGCGGGACGGGCTCGACGGGCTCGCCCATGAAGACGGCGGAGGTCATGCCGCCTCCAGCCGTCCGGTGAGCCTCTTGTAGAGCTGCCGGTAGGCGTCGACGGAATCGGTGATCCTGAAGCGGGCGAGGACCTGCTCGCGTGCCTTCCGTCCGAGCTCGCTCCGGAGATCGACGTCCTGGAGGAGGGTCAGAATCGCGCGGCCGAGAGAATCCGGGTCTCGGGGCGGCACGATCAACCCGAATCCCTCGAGCGCCTCGCGCACCCCTCCGACGTCGGTGCCGATGACCGGACGGGCGCAGGCCATGGACTCGAGCACGGTGTACGGGAAGGCCTCCGAGATGCTGGACAGAACCGTCACGTCTCCCTCGGCGTAGAGCTCGGCGGGGTTCGCGTGCGGGCCCATGAAGAAGAAGGTCTCGTCCAGCCCGAGCTCGGCGATCAGCGCGCGGCAGCGCTCGACGTACGGCGGGTCGGCCGTGAGCGACCCGTAGAGGATGAAGCGCACGTCCGGCAGCTCGGCCCGCACGACATTGGCCGACCGGATCATCGTCTCGATGTCCTTGAGCGGGTAGACGCGCGCCGCGGCGAGCGCGGTCGGCGGGCCCGGGGGCTTCGGGCGCGGGCGAAACACCTCGGGATCGACCCCGTTGTAGATCGTCTCGATCCGCTCCGGATCGGCGCCGTACCGAACCTCCCAGCGGTGGTTGAACCTGACCACCGGGGCGACGACGTCCGCATGGGTGTAGGTGATGCGGGCGATGAAGGTCGCCAGCCGCGCGAGGAACCGCTTGGCGTAGGGAGTGAACTCCGACTCGCCGAGTGAGATGTACCGCTCCCGGATGGACACGCCGTGGTCGGTGACGACGAAGGCGGTCCCGTACTCCTGCTTTGCGATGATCGCGGGGAGCGCGGCGAGCGACGAGATCGTCGAGTGCGCGACGTCCGTCCTCGGAATCGCGGCGGCCAGCGGCTGGAGGAAGTGATAGAGCCAGCGGGCCGCGCTGGTCAGGTCGTACAGGCTCGGCTGCTCGCCCTCTCGGAAGTCGTGCGCTCCGACCTGTGACTCGATGAACGTCTCCCACGCGGGCTGGGACTTCCAGCTCGCCTTCCAGTCGTACGTCTGGAAGTACTTCCACAGACCGTGGACGATCCTGATGCCGTCCTGGGGCGCCTCCTTGCCGTCGATTCCCCTGAGCAGTCCGCGTAGCAGCGGCAGGAACTGCTCCTCGATAACCGAGCGGGTGGTCTTCCGCTTGCGCGCCATCAGCTCTCGCAATGGCGGGCTGTGCAGGAGGTACTCGGCGGGCTCGATCGCGCCGTACAGCGGGACGTGGATGACGCCGCTGACGTTCGGGGGCAGGACGTAGCGGAACTCGACGTCGGGCGCCGCCGCCAGCGCGAAGATCTTGAAGTCGACGTCGTCGAGGCGCGAGCAGAGGGCGTCGCACCATGTACTGACCCCTCCCTCGACGAAGGGGTACGTGCCCTCGGTGCAGAGGAGGACGGACGTCAAGCGGCGAGCTGTTCGTACAGGTGCCTGTACGAGG
>JACDER010000192.1 GCA_013816275.1 Actinomycetota bacterium
GCTCCGCTTTCCGCTGAGGCGGTGGCAAAGCAACCGCCTCCGCTCTTTGGCCGGCTCCGTCGAGCCTACGCCGGCAGCGTCCTTTGCCCGGCGGCGCCTTTCGCGCGCTGGAGCATCGCCATACTCACCGGACGGCGCACGAGTCCGGGTCGCCTCTCGCGGTCTGCGCGAGCAGGATCCCGACGAGCACGATCGCGCCGCCGACGACCTGAACGGCGTCCAGCGATTCATCGAGCCACGCCCAGGCGACCGCGCTCGCCACGACTGGCTCGAACATGGCGACGATGCTCGCCCGCGTCGCCGGGATGTGGTGGAGCGAGCCCACGAACAGGGCGAAGGGGACGATCGCGCCGAGGACGACCATCCAGAGCATGAGCGCCCAGACGGGAAGGTGGGAGGCACCGAGGTTGCCGAGCAGCGAGACGCGCTCCGACACGTGGCCGGTGGGGAAGGTCCACCACGGCTGGATCACGGCGAAGAACAGGGCGCCGAACACGAACCCGTAGGCCGTGAGCGAGACCGCGTCCCGCCGTTCGACGCCACGCTCGGCCATGAGGATGTAGGCGGCGAACGCAACGGCGGCTGCGAGTGATGCCGCGACGCCGAGGCCGTCGAGCCCGTTTCCGCTGCCGCGCCAGATCTGGACGACGAGGGCAAGTCCGGAGAGGGAGAGCGCGAGGGCGAGCCAGAGCCTCCGGCGCACCGGCCTCCGGACGACGAAGCGCGCCCACAGCGCGACCAGGAGCGGCGCGAGGTACTGGATCAGGAGAGCGATTCCGAGCTCGAGCCGGTGGATCGCGAGGAAGTACAGCCACTGGACGAGCGCGAGCCCTCCGATCCCGAACGCGGCCAGGAACGGCAGCTGCCGGCGGGTCACGCGGAGTGCGCTCGGACGCAGGATTGCGAGGGCTGCGACGAGCCCGATCGCGGCGCCCGTGATGCGCACTTCTGTCAGGCGCAACGAGGAGATCCCTGACGCGAGGATCACCTTCGCGACCACGCCGTTGACGGCGAACAGCGCCGCCGCCGAGAGCACCATCGCGTAGCCGAGCCAGGGGCGCTTGGCGGAATGCTGCTCGTCGTCAGGGCGCGTCCGCGTGGTTCCAGGCAAGGCCGCAGGCCGCGTTCGTATGCGGGTCATCCAGGCGCGGTCTGCGGCCGCCGCATGGGGCCGCGCGGTGCGTCCTGACGGCACAGTCCGTATTTCGCCAAGCGCCCCCAGGGCCGGCGGCGCGGCTGGGTCAATACGGCTTCGCTCGACCCTTGAACCGGGAGGCGAGCCCGCCCGACTCGCTCTTCGGGAAGCTGATGCTGTTCGGGTTGCCGTCAGAGACGTAGACGGATCCAGGATTCTTCTCCAGCTCGCTTTGCCAGTAGTCCCATTCGTAGTCCTGGGTGGTCTTCCACGGGAAGGGCGCGCTCCGGATCCGCGGGATCGCGGCGGAGTCGAACTGGCTCGAGAAGGGCGACGGGGCGGGGTTTGCGCCGACGAGCATGACGCCGTAGGGACCGTAGGAGGTGCCGTCCCAGCTTCCCTGAGCGGCGAGGGATTCGTTGGACGGAGTCACTCCGTACGGCAGCGCCATCGACTGGATCTTGTAGCCGGGGAGAGCCTTCTCGATCACGTCCGCCTCCTGCGCCAGCTCCTTCTGGACGCCCGTGTCGTCGAGCGAGCCCAGGTTGGCGTGGTCGAGGGAGTGGTTGCCGATCTCGAAGCCGTGCGTGGTCAGCCACTTGAGCCCCTCGGAGAGCCTGCTGCCGAGCGCGAACGGGTCCCCGTTGACGTAGAAGGTTCCGGCGGGATTGAAGCCCGGGTGCTTCTGCGCGAATGCGAGCATGATCCCGACGGCCGTGTCCGGGCTGACGTTGCCGTCCGCCAGCAGGCCGAACTGGGATGTGGTGCCGTCGTCGAAGGTCATGACGACCGGCTTCTTGCCGGAGGGGATGTCGATCTTGCCCGTGACGAGCGCGGAGGCGTTGATCGGCACGTAGCCGTCGTTCCACAGCCGTTGGAGCTCGGCCTCGAACTCGCGCGCCGTGAGGTCGTAGACGCTCGACGGTCCCGACAGGATCTGGTGGTGCATGAGCACGGGCACCTGGCCGAGCTCGTTCGGAGGGGCCGTTCCGGCGGGACCGGCGGGCGGGTTCGTCGGGTTGGTCGGGTTGGTCGGTACGGCGGGGCTCGACGAGCCGAGCGAGATCAGGCCCGGTGCGTCCGCCGGCAGCTTCACCTTCATGGCCGTTCCCGTCGCCGGCATCCTCGCCGTCGCCGGCACGCCGGAGGCCGAGTAAGTCGCCTCGGGGTCCCAGAGAAAGAATTCGTCGGCGCCCGCGTCGGCCGCTCCGCGGATCTGCGCGGCCACCTCGTTCGGGCCGTACGTAATTCCCAGGGAGAAGTCCTGGAGCCAGGGCACGACCCGGGCGCCCGTCCCCTTGACCGCTCGCTCGAAATCGGCGACCGAGCGGCGGACGATGTCGTAGGGCTGGGCGTTCGGGTTGTCGACGTTGTACTCGCCGGGCCCCCAGTGGGAGGGATAGACCATCGGTGACACGTAGTCGAGCTCGCGCGCCATCATCGGGATGTTCTGCGCGATCTCCTCTGGGTGCGTCGCGGCGATGCCGAACACCGAGGCGCCGAGGAAGGTCTTGTACGGAGCGAGCGCCTTCCGCGTCTCGGCGAGGAAGCTGACGATGGACTCTTCGGCCGACCCCTTGAGGCCCGGGAACACCATCGTTTCGATCGGGCCGTCGGGCCGCCGGATGTAGTCGTAGAGGATGTCGTCCACGCCGAGCTTGGCCGCCGCCACGGCGATCGCGATGTTGTAGCGGCGAACGTCCGGGTTCGCGAAGTTGCCGAAGCCGCCGTAGTCGCTCGTGTAGAGCGAGCCGTCGGGGTTCTGGATCACCTGGTCACGCTTGCCGGCCTTCCAGGAAGCGTCGGCCTGGATCGGGTCGCGGAACGCGACGAGGCGGCCGATCACTCGCACGCCCTTCGCGTGGAGTTGCCGCACCGCGTCCCTGAGGTCGTAGATGTCCCGAACCCCGCCGAAGCGCTTGACGTCGGCTCCGGCGGCAGGCCAGCCCACGATGCCCGACTCATCCTTGATGTCGAGCTCGACGGCGTTGATCCGGCCTTCGTCGATCATCTGGAGGACGCCCTGCTTCAGGGGCGAGTAGGCCCATCCGTCGGCGCTCATGTGTACCGCCCGCACCGGCTCCCGGGGCTGCCTTGGGACGATCGTGATCGGCATGCGCCAGCGGGACGAGTTGCCGACCGGATCCGTGGCGGTCAGGGTCACGGCGCCGGCCGGCGGCGTCGCGTAAACGAGCTTGAAGTGGCCGTCGTGGATCGGGACTCGCTTGCGTCCCGCCCGGAGGACGGCGTCCTCGCTGATCGTGCCGTTCGCCCGGATCGGCCGCGAGGCGTACGAGACGACCGGCCGGTCGAGCTTCAGCTTCGGCGAAGTCGTGTCGACGGTGAAGCTCCAGGAGCGCGAGGAGCTGGCGCCGAGGAAGCCTCCCGAGGCGACGATCGCGAACGTGTGCTTGCCGTCCCGGAGGTTGTGCGGCCGGTAGACGAGGCGCTTGGCCGTGGGGCTAGGAGTCACGTCCTTCCCGTCTAGGCTCCAGCGCTGATGGGCGAGGTCGCCCCGGTTGCCCTTCGCCGAGAACTTGAGCTTCGCGAGCGCCGGCGCTCCAAGGACCGCACCGTTCTTGGGGCCCGACGCGTCGAGTGAGGGTGCGGAGAGCTTCTTGACGATTGTGATGAAGCCGAGCACGAGCGCGACGATCAGCCCGATCG
>JACDER010000193.1 GCA_013816275.1 Actinomycetota bacterium
GGCTTGAGCCGCGCCCACACTTGCGGTGACGGCGAGGCCGATCGCGAAGGCCAGCATCGCGAAGACGGCGAGGAATCGCGTTCCGTGCTTCAACTACTCTCCCGGGCAGACTATAACGCCGTCCTGGCTGCTTTCCAAGAGCGCGACTCAGGGTCCGTGCGGTAGCGTCCAGCAGTAGTGGAAGCGAAGCACGATGTGCTCGTAATCGGGGCCGGCTGCGCAGGAATGCGCGCCGCGATCGAGGCGTTCGACGAGGGCGCCGACGTCGCGCTTCTCTCGAAGATTCACCCGGTGAGAAGCCACTCGGGCGCGGCGGAAGGCGGGATCAACGCCGCGCTCGGGAACGCTTCCGAGGACAGCCCCGAAGAGCACGCGTACGACACCGTCAAGGGCTCCGACTACCTCGGAGACCAGGACGCGATCACGATCCTCTGCGACGAGGCGCCGGCCGACGTCCACCAGCTCGAGCGCTGGGGAGCCGTGTTCTCGCGCACCCCGGAGGGCAAGATCGCCCAGCGCCCCTTCGGCGCCGCCGGTGCGCCCCGCACCGCCTACGCGGCCGACATCACCGGCCACGTCCTGATCCAGGTCCTCTACGAGCAGGTGATGAGGCGCGACCTCCGCGTGTACGAGGAGTACTTCGCCTGGCAGCTCGTCGTGGACGACGACCGTTGCCAGGGCGTGATCGCCTGGGACCTGCTGAACGGCGGGCTGAAGACGATCGGCGCCAAGACCGTCATCCTCGCCACCGGCGGCGCCGGCCGCCTCTACGCGGGCACGACCAACGCGTACGCCTGCACCGGAGACGGAATGGCGATGGCGTTCCAGGTCGGCGTCGCGCTCGAGGACATGGAGATGATGCAGTTCCACCCGACGACGCTTGCGCCGACGGGAGTCCTGATCACGGAGGGGTGCCGCGGCGAGGGCGCCTACCTGCTCAACTCGGAGAACGACCGGTTCCTCGAGCGCTACGCGCCGAACGCCATGGAGCTGGCGAGCCGTGACGTGATCTCGCGTGCGGAGCAGACCGAGATCGACGAGGGCCGCGGCGTCGACGGCAACGTCCTGCTCGATCTGCGTCACCTCGGCGCGGAGAAGATCCTCGAGCGTCTGCCCGGGACGCGGGAGCTGGCGATGGTGTTTGCCGGCATCGACCCGATCCACGAGCCGATCCCCGTCAGGCCGGGAGCGCATTACCACATGGGCGGCGTCGACACGGACGTCTGGGGAAGAACGAGCCTCGAGGGCCTCTACGCGGCCGGCGAGTGCGCGTGTGTCTCCGTCCACGGGGCCAACAGGCTCGGCGGCAACGCGCTGATGGAGACGATCACGTTCGGCAAGCGCTCGGGCAAGCACGCGGCCGAGTGGGCGCTCACGAACACGACGATCGAGGTTCCTTCCTCCGTCGAGTCCGATGCCGAGCGCCGGCTGAAGGAGCTGCTCGACCGGACCGAGGGCGAGCGGCCGTGGTCGATCCGCAACGAGCTCGCCGAGACGATGCACGTGAACTTCGGCGTCTTCCGGCGGGAGGACCAGATGAAGCGGCAGGGCGACATCGTCGCGGGCCTGAGAGAGCGCTACGAACGGGTCGTCGTCGACGACAAGGGCGAGATCTTCAACAACGACCTCACCCAGGCGCTCGAGCTCGGTTTCCTGCTCGACCTCGCCGACGGCATGATCGTGGCCGGCGTGGCGCGCAAGGAGAGCCGTGGAGCCCATGCCCGCCCCGACGACTATCCCGAGCGCGACGACGAGCAGTTCCTCAAGCACACGATCGTTAGGCTGGACGAAGACGGCCGGACGCGGCTCGAATGGCGCCCGGTGACCATGACCAAGTGGGAACCGAAGGAGAGAACCTACTGATGAGACTGCGTGTCGGCATATTCCTGGGAGTGGTCGCGCTCGTCGTGGCCGGATGTGGCGGGGGCGGCGGCGGAGGCGGCAAGACGACCACCGGGGGCAGCTCCTCCGACGTGAAGCGGGTCCTGGCGGACGCTCCGCAAAAGGTCAAGGACGCCAACAGCTCGAAGGTCTCGTTCTCGATCACGATCGAGAGCGACAAGCTCGCAAACGCGCTGACCATCCCCGGTGAGGGCGAGTTCGACTACGCCAAGAAGCAAGGCCGGATGACCATGGACTACAGCGACGTGCTCAGCGCCGCGGGCCAGAGCGGGAGCGGCCAGATGGAGATCCTCACCACCGGGACGGTCTACTACCTGAAGTGGCCGCTCTTCTCGACGGCAGTGGGAGCCAAGACGCCGTGGGTGAGCTTCGACCTGACGAAGCTCGACCAGATCTCGGGCATCGACGTCAGCTCGCTCAAGACGATCAACCAGGGCGATCCGTCGCAGACCCTCGTCTACCTCAAGGCCGCGGGCACCGTGGAGGACCAGGGAGCGGAGGATGTCGACGGCACGTCGACCACCAAGTACCACGCGGTCATCGACCTCGACCGCATCCCGGATCTCGCCCCGGCGGACCAGCGAGCGGCGGTTCGGGCCTCCGTCGACTCGCTGAAGACCACGTACGGCATCTCCGAGCTTCCGCTCGACGTGTGGATCGACGACCAAGGCCTCCCGCGGAAGCTCTCGTACGAGATCCAGGCGACCGTGTCCGGCCAGAAGGTGAAGACGTCGCTGGAGATGAAGCTCTCCGACTACGGCGTTGCCGTCGACGTCCAGCCGCCGCCCGCGTCCGAGGTAACCGACCTCGCGGACGTGGCCTAGTGGACGTCGCCCTCAAGATCTGGCGCTTCGACAGCAAGACCGGTGAGCGGGCGCTGAAGGAATACGAGGTCGACGCTCCCGAATGGGCCTGCTTGCTCGACGTGCTCGACCTCATCAAGGACAAGGTCGACGGGACGCTCGCCTATCGCAAGAGCTGCCGGATGATGATCTGCGGCTCGTGCGGTATGCGGATGGACGGGGCTGCCGTCCTCGCCTGCAAGGAGCGGATGAAGCCGATCGTGGACGCGGGCCACGTCCCGGTCATCTCGGCCATGGGGAACCTCCCGATCATCAGGGACCTCGTCGTCGACATGGGCCCCTTCTGGAACAAGATCCGCGCGATCAAGCCGTGGCTCCAGCCCGGATACGAGGAACCGCCGGAGCGGGAGTGGGAGCTTACGCAGGAGCAGGTGAACCCGATCCACAAGGAAGCGCTCTGCATCATGTGCGGCTGCTGCGTCTCGGAGTGCAACTCGATGGAGTCCGACCCCGAGTTCCTGGGGCCGGCGGCGCTCGCCAAGGGCTTCCGTTTCGTCGGCGACGCGCGCGACAAGGCCGACGTCGAGCGGCTGAACACGTACAACGAGCCGCACGGGGTCTGGGACTGCACGCGGTGCTACTTCTGCAATGAGCGCTGTCCCAAGGGTGTCGATCCGCGCGACGCGATCGCCAAGCTCGGCGCGGAGTCGATCAAACGCGGAATCGACCACGATGGAGGCGCCAAGCACGCCAAGTGGTTCGTCACGTCCTCGAAGACCACCGGGTGGCTGCGCGAGGAGGAGCTCATCCCCAAGACGGTCGGCTACGTCGAGGCGCTCAAGCAGGTCCGGTTCGCAGCGGGGCTGGCCAAGCACGGCAAGATCCGCCCGGTTCCGTTCCCGCCGCACGTCGCCGAGGACGTGAAGGAGGCGAGGGCGCTCTACAACCTGGTCAAGCAGCAGGGCCGCGACGGAGCGGCGGGGATCGTCCAGGGCGAGAAGGCGCTCGGGCGAATCGAGTTCGTGGAGGAGGAGGGAGCGCGAGTGAACGCGCCGGAGACAGAGCCGGGCGTCGAGCCGCCTCCCGCCGAGGG
>JACDER010000194.1 GCA_013816275.1 Actinomycetota bacterium
GGCCTCACGGCTCGCCGGGCCGGCGCTACGCGCGCGTCGCCCGTCGCGCTCCGGCGGGCGCATGAACGCGCAGCCCGTCGACAGGGACCGGCCCGTCGAGACCATCGCCGGATTCCTCGCGGCTGTCGCCATCGTCGCCGCGCTGCTGTCGCTCGCGTACAGACCCGTCCGGATCGATCCATTCGCGATCGTGCTCGCACTCGTCGCGGCGGGAATGGGCGGAAGGCACCAGCGTCTCGCCGCAATTGCGGTAGCGACGGCGAGCGTCTGTTTCATCCTCGGGATGGTGATCGCCATCCTGGCCGAGAAGCCCTTGTTCTAGCGCGCACCTGCTACAACAAACTCGATGACTTCGCGCGAAGTCGACGGACTGAACTCGGGCTATGCCCGGCTTCTGCTCGAGCAATACCTCGAGAACCCGGAAGCCGTCCCCGAGGAGTGGCGTGCCGTCTTCGAAAGCGGGGACAGCGAGCTCGTCGCCACGCATCCGGGGCTCGCGCGGCTGCTCGAGCGGCTCAGCGCTCCTGAGAACGGAGGCGCGACGGAGGTCGAGGCCCCTCCGGCCCCGGCCGAGGCTCCCGCCGCGGCGCCCGACGAGGAGTTGCTGGACGCTGTCGCCGCAGCCGCGGGCCTCGTCAAGGCCTATAGAACCCACGGCCACCTGGCGGCACATCTCGATCCGCTCGGCTCGGAGCCGGTGGGCGATCCCGCGCTCGAGCCGGAGAGCCGCCATCTGACCCCGCAGCTGATGGCGCGCATCCCGGCGTCGGTCCTTCGGGTCCACGTCCAGGGTGAGACGCTGGTGGAGGCTCTGACGCACCTGCGTGAGACGTACTGCGGGACGATGGCGTACGAGATCGAGCACATCGCGAATCACGAGGAGCGCGTGTGGCTGCGCAAGGCGATCGAGTCCGGCCGCTACCGGGCGCCTCTCTCTGCGGAGGAGAAGAAGGCGCTGCTCGTCCGCCTATCCGAGACCGAGGGGCTCGAGCGCTTCCTCCACCGGACGTTCCTCGGCCAGAAGCAGTTCTCGATCGAGGGGCTCGACGTCCTCGTCCCCATGCTGGACGAGGCGATCGAGCTCGGGGCGGAGGCAGGCGCGCACGAGGCCGTGATCGGGATGGCTCACAGGGGCCGGCTGAACGTCCTCGCCCACACGATCGGCGTTCCCTACGAAGAGATTCTGCGCGAGTTCGAGGGCGAGCGGACGAGGGAGGCCGTCGCCGCGGATCCCGAGCGCGGCAGCGGCGACGTCAAGTACCACCATGGTGCGGAAGGCGCGCGGCCGACGGACGCCGGCGAGATCACCGTCACGCTGGCCGCGAATCCGAGCCACCTCGAAGCGGTCGACCCGATCGTCGAAGGGAGAACGCGGGCCGAGCAGACCGACCGAGGCTCCGGCCCCGGAATCCACGATCCGCGGGTCGCCCTTTCCGTCCTGATCCACGGCGACGCCTCGTTCCCGGCGCAGGGAATCGTCGCCGAGACCCTGAACCTCCAGGATCTGGCCGGCTACACGACAGGCGGCACGCTGCACGTCATCGCCAACAACCAGATCGGCTTCACCACCGATCCGCAGGAGGGGCGCTCGACTCGCTACTCGAGCGACCTGGCCAAGGGTTTCGACATCCCGATCATCCACGTCAATGCCGACGACGCCGAGGCGGCCATCTCGGCGATCAGGCTCGCCCTCGCGTTCCGTAGCCGTTTCGGTGAGGACGTCGTCGTCGATCTCGTCGGCTACCGCCGCCACGGGCACAACGAGCAGGACGAGGCCGCGTACACGCAGCCGTTGATGGCGGAACGGATCGCGAACCACCCCTCGGTCCGCGAGCAGTTCGCCGCCCGCCTCGTCAGCGAAGGCGTGATCACGCCGGACGAGGTCGATGCCGAATCGCAGGCGGTTCTCGATGCGCTTCGCCGCGAGCACGAGGCGCTCAAGGCGAGCTTCGGAAAGACGGAACCGGACGAGGAGCGCCCCGCCCCGATTGACATCGTCGCCCAGATCGTCACCGCCGTCCCAGCCGAGCAGCTCCAATCGCTGAACCGCGAGCTGATCGACGTTCCGGACGACTTCACCGTTCATCCGAAACTGGCGCGCCAGCTCGAGCGTCGTCTCACTGCGTTCGACGAAGGTGGAATCGACTGGGGTCAGGCCGAGGCCCTTGCGTTCGCAACGCTGCTCGTCGAGGGCATCCCGATCCGGCTGACCGGCCAGGACACCGAGCGCGGGACGTTCTCCCACCGTCACCTCGTCCTCCATGACGCCAAGACGGGCGAGCGTTATGCGCCGATCCAGAACCTCGAGAGCGCAGAGGCGTCGTTCGAGGTCTACAACTCGCCCCTCTCCGAGTTCGCTGCGGTCGGCTTCGAGTACGGCTATTCGGTTGCCGCTCCCGAGGCGGTCGTTCTCTGGGAGGCGCAGTTCGGGGACTTCGTCAACGGCGCTCAGGTGATCGTCGACCAGTTCATCGTCGCGGGTCGGGCGAAGTGGGGGCAGACGTCACGGCTGACGCTTCTCCTGCCGCACGGGTACGAGGGCAACGGCCCCGAGCACTCGAGCGCGCGACTCGAGCGCTTCCTTCAGCTCGCCGCAGAAGGGAACATCCGCGTCGCGAACTGCTCGACCGCGGCGCAGTACTTCCACCTGATCCGCAGGCAGGCTCTCAATCCGAGCGCGCGCCCGCTGATCGTGATGACTCCCAAGGGCCTGCTGCGCATGAAGGAGGCCTCGTCGAGCCTGGCGGAGCTGACGGAGGGAGGCTTCCGGCCGGTAATCGACGATCCGTCCGCAGACCATGCGCGGGTGCGCCGGCTCGTCGTCTGCTCCGGGAAGTTCTATTACGACATCCTTGCCGCCGGTGAGCGGCCGCCGGAGGTCGCGGTCGCCCGGCTCGAGCAGCTGTACCCATTCCCAGTCGAAGAGTTCGGCGAGCTCGTGGCGGCCTATCCGTCCCTCCAGGAGCTCGTTTGGGCCCAGGAGGAGCCGCAGAACATGGGTGCCTGGCGCGCGACTCGGCATCGTCTCGAGCAGGCCGCCGACGGCGTCCGTCTGCGCTACATCGGCCGGCCCTGGCGCGCGAGCACGAGCGAGGGCTATCCCACCACGCACGCGCGCGAGCAGGAGCGAATCGTGCGCGACGTTCTCGAGACTACTGCTTGACGCGCTTGCGGTAGTCGCGGTAGAGCCTGGCCCCCTCGGAGGCGATCCGCGGGCCGTGCTTTCGGGTCGCGGCCATGATCTGCCGGCGGTACTCGGGCGGCAGCCGCCGCCAGATGTCCCAGGCGGTGAGTGCGACCCCGACGGGCCCGATCCTGCGGGTGAAGACTCGGCTGAAGTGCGGCATCGATCTCATTGTGGCAACAACTTGGCCGGGTCGCTTGTATCGGCTGCGACGTGCTAGGACCAGGAAGTTCCTGCAATGTCGTTACAATCGTCGTCCAAGAGCCAACCACACCGACAGGGAGGGGACATATGCCGGTGGAGACTCCTTCGTTTTTCGCGCAAGTAATCCAGGATCACCTCGAGCTGAAGCGTCGCAATTCGGAGCTCGAGCACCAGATGCCGCTGAACCGCTACCGGACTGACGACCCGTTCGACAACCATCCTCTGTTCAAGACCGAGGAGCAGGCCCGCCTCGAGGAGACGATGGACGGGCAGGTTCCGGCGCCGGTCGCTACGAAGACGCTCAAGTGGCCGGGCGAGGATCCGGACGAGCAGCTTCCCGAGATCGAAGAGAACCTCTGGAGCCAGTCCAGAGACTTCGACTG
>JACDER010000195.1 GCA_013816275.1 Actinomycetota bacterium
GTGCCCGGCCTTGTACTCCGCGAAGTTGTCCGCCGTGAGGATCCAGGTCCAGTGTCCGTCCACGGCGATCGCGTGGTAGGTGTCCTTCACGACCACCGGCTTCGGGATCCCGGGCGAGTTGACCGAAACCCTGAGCGTGACGGCCTTGCTGGCCACCGACTTCTTCTCGCCGGCGATGCGCACGGGCTCGTCCTTGACGCGCACGACCGAGACCTTGATCAGCCGGCCCGGGAACACGGTCTGGTTCTCGCAGTGGACGTAGGTCTTCTCCGGCGCGACCTGCTGATGGAGCGGATGCAGGCTCTTCCAGGCGAGGTCGTACTGGCCCGTCGCCTTCTGCCGGATGAGCGACGACATGAAGAGCCCGGGCGTCTCCTCGGGAGAGCCTGAGCCACTCTTCCCGCCGCCGCACGCGACCGCCACAAGAACCGTGGAAGCAAGGAGCGCGATGAGGAACGTCCGGTGCACGGAGGCGGGCACGAGCACTCTACAGAGGCGCACAACCGGACTGGCGTTTCCGGGATGTTTACGATGGTCGGCCGTGCCCGAGGACAAACGCCAGCTGATCCTGGAGGCCTCCGTCCGGGTCTTCGCCCGGAAGGGCTACCACACGAGCCGCGTCGGAGACATCGCCGAGGAGGCCGGCGTGGCCCACGGACTGCTCTACCACTACTTCAAATCGAAGGAAGAGCTCCTCGAGACGATCTTCCGCAACACCTGGACGCTGATGCTCGACACGATCAGGGGCGTCGAGTCGCTGGACGATCCGTCCCGTGAGACGCTCCGCAAGGTGGCCGCGATCGTCCTCCGCGCCTGGCGCGACACGCCCGACATCGTCCGCGTGCTCGTCCGGGAGGTCACGCGCAGCCCCCATCTCCAGCAGGAGATCGGTGAGATCGAGCAGGCGTTCGCCGCACTCGAGCGCGTGATCCGGAAGGGGCAGGAATCGGGCGAGTTCCGCGACGGGGTCGATCCCCGGTTTGCGAGCTTCATCTTCTACGGCGCGCTCGAGGAGATCCTCACCGGCTGGGTCATGGGCCAGCTGCCGGACACCGAAGAGGACGTCCGGATCGCCGAGCGGACGATCGTCGAGATGCTCTGCGACGGGCTGCTCTCCGCGGCTCCCGTGCGCGCGTAACCTCTCCCGCATGGCGACCGCCGAAGTCGCTCCCGATTCACAGCGCGCCTGGTGGCTCCGGGCCCTGCTCGTGCTCCAGGCTCCCCGGCCGGTGTTCGTCGCGCTTCGCGACGAGTCGCCGGAGGCCGCCGACGCGCGCTCCGAGCCCGCGACGGCACTCGTGTTCCTGGCCGGAATCGGGGCCGTCCTCCTCGCGCCGGCGTTCGGGCACCTGTTCGACGACTATGCGCTCGACTCGCTCGACGTCCTCGTGATCGTCGTCTTCGCGGGCAGCCTCTACGGCTTCTTCAGCTACTGGATTCTGGGGTGGACGCTCTCACTCGGAGTCCGTACCGTGGGAGGGGAGGCCCCCGCGCGCCGATGCCGCCACGTGTTGGCGTTCGCGGTCGCCCCGCTCGTCCTCTCCCTTCTCGCGGTCTGGCCACTCCGCCTTGCCCTGTACGGCAGCGACGTCTTCAGGTATGGGGGATCGGACGCGGGAACAGGCGGCCAGATCCTGCGTTGGCTCAGCGTTGCCTTCGCGGCCTGGTCATTCGTCCTGCTCGTCTACGGGATCCGGACGGTCCAGCGGTGTGGCTGGCTGCGCGCTCTCGGTGCCACCGGCTTCGCGATCGGCCTAGTGGGTCTGGTGCTGGCGCTCTGGGCGTTCCTGCCGGCCGGCAAATAGCTCGAGCTCTCCGGGCGGCATCTCGTACGTGTGCTCGTCCTCGGGGAAGACGCCCTCGCGCACCTCGTGCGCATACGCCTCGAGCGCGTCGCGGATCTCTCGCGACAGGTTCGCGTAGCGCTTGACGAAGCGCGGTAGGTGCCCCTCGGTCAGACCGAGGAGGTCGTGGTACACGAGCACCTGGCCGTCGCACTCGCGGCCGGCGCCGATCCCGATCGTCGGAACCTCGAGCCGGCGCGTGATTTCGCCGGCGACCGGCGCCGGAACGGCCTCCAGGACGACGGCGAAGCAGCCGGCGTCCTCGAGCGCGAGCGCCTCGTCGACGAGGCGCCGTGCCTGTTCGGCCGTCTTGCCTTGCGTCTTGAAGCCGCCGAGCATGGTTGCGGACTGCGGCGTCAGGCCGACGTGGCCCATGACAGGAATACCGGCGCCGGCGATTGCCCTCGCGCGAGAGAGCGACGGGCCTGCGCCCTCGAGCTTGACGGCGTCCGCCCGCGCCTCCTTGAAGAACCGGATCGCGTTGCGGACGGCCTCCTCGTCGGAGACCTGGTACGAGCCGAAGGGCATGTCCCCGATCACCAGGGGGCGGCGCGCTGAGCGGGCCACGGTTCGCGTGAGAAAGAGCATCTCGTCCATCGTCACGGGGACGGTCGTCCCCTCGTAGCCGAGCACGACCATCGCGGCTGTGTCGCCGACGAGGATGGCGTCGACGCCGGCGTCTTCGGCGAACCGGGCGCCGGGCGCGTCGTAGGCGGTGACCATCACGATCTTGTCTCCACGCCGCTTCATCGCGGCGAGCTCGGGTAGCGCGAGCTTGCTCGGTGGGACGCTGCTCATGTCGGTGCTCCTTCCTCGAGGACGACGTTGTCGATCAACCGGGTGCGGCCGACGCGGACCGCAGCGGCAAGGACGCGCGGATCGAAGTCGGCCACCTCGACGTAGTCCACGTCCAGGCCGTCCAGCAGCGCCAGCGCGCGCTCGGGATCCTTCGTGGCGAGCGCCCGCGGCAGCGCGGAGGCAGCGGTGCGCTCTTCGGGCGAGAGGTACGCGTTCCGCGACGAGAGCGCGAGACCGTCCTGGTCCCGCACGGTGGGGAGAACTCGAAGCTCGAGATCGAGATCGAGGTCTCGGACCATCTGCTTGATCACGGCCGCCTGCTGCGCGTCCTTCTGCCCGAAGTAGGCCCGGCGGGGCCGGACGATGTTGAAGAGCTTGAGGCAGACGGTCGCCACTCCGCGAAAGTGGCCCGGTCTGAGCGCCCCCTCGAGCGGCTGGGAGAGCTGCTCGACCTCGACCCAGGTCTGGAAACCGGACGGGTAGATCTCCTCCGCTGCGGGCGCAAAGAGGTAGTCGACTCCCTCCGCTTCGGCCAGGTGCGCGTCGCGCGCCTCGTCGCGTGGGTAGCGCGCGAGGTCCTCTCCCGGCCCGAACTGCGACGGGTTCACGAACAGACTGACGACGACGACGTCGTTGTCCGCGCGGGCCGCTCGGATCAGCGACAGGTGGCCTTCGTGGAATGCGCCCATGGTCGGCACGAGCCCGGGGCGGGCGTCGCCCAGCGCGGCGCGCATCTCGGCGATCGTCCGGAGCGTCCTCATCGCACCGCCAGGGCCTCGGTCGTCTCGGCCAGGCTTCGGTAGAGAGGCTCGAGCTGCGGTCGCCGCTCGCGGATCGCCGCGAGGTTCCGCTCGATCGTTCCCCGATCACCGCGGACGAAGGGCCCGGTCGGCTCGAATCCGTTCTCGATCACCCGCCGCATCAGCGGCTCGAGCGCCTCGACAGGCGCGCCCGCCGCCGTCACCAGGTCGGCTGCCGCGTCGTGCAGCGTGACGAGGAACGTGGCGGCGAAGACGGCGCCGGCGTGGTAGAGCGCACGGTTCTCGTCCGCGAGCTCGAAGGGCCGCAGCCCGAGGGTCTGCGCGAGCTCGAAGCCGACGTCGCGGGCCTCTTTCGTCT
>JACDER010000196.1 GCA_013816275.1 Actinomycetota bacterium
GGATTGTCGCATCGCCGTGGGCAAGATCGGGCTGGCGTACTCCCAGCCGGATGGAGGCATCTGGTTCGCCGCGCCCGACGGGAGCCACCCGGTCCGGCTGGCTGCCGGCTCCGGAGATCTCGCCCTGTCACCCGATGGCAGGACGGTCGCCTTCACCCGCATCCAGGACCACCCGCACGTCGAGGAGATCTACCTCGTACCCACCGCGGGCGGGCGTCCCGTGCTGGTTCGCCGCTTTGTGGGACGGAACTACGTCGCTGGGCTCGTCTGGTCTCCCGACTCGCTCTTGCTGACAGCATCGACGGGCTCCGGCCTCTACCTGCTGCGAGCGGGCATGCCCTCGCACGGGTTCCGTTTCGTGGCGGGAGCCGGCGGCGCCACCTTCTCCCCCGACGGCGGTGAGATCGCATTCCAGGGCTCTACGGGGCTCGGGCATGGCCTTTACGTCTATGACATCGCCCGCGGAAAGACGCGGCGCTTCGCGCGTCGCGGTGGGATCCCGACGTGGGGTGCGGAAGCGTTGGCGTTCAGCCGGGGGCTGGACATCTGGACGGTTGCATTCCCCGGGGCGAGGCCGAAGCGCCTGACGCGAACCGGCTCCGCCATGTTTCCTGTGGCCTGGTCGGTGGACGGTTCGCGCCTCCTCGCCGCCACGATCGGGTTCCGGACCGGCCGTCTGTGGAGGGTCGATGCTCCCTCCGGGAAGGCGCGAGCACTGACCGGATCGGTCCTCGGCCTCATCGGCGAGGGGCTCTCGTACGACGGGCGCACGATCCTGGCCGCCGCCGGCTGCGCCGGGCCTCCCGTTCCCCATCCGCGGGGCACGATCGAGACGATCCCGTTCGCCGGGGGCGAACCGCATGTGATCCTGGACGGCCCGTGCCGCGCGAGCTGGAATAACTGAACCTAGACTTCGAGCCATGGCCGAGACGGTCAACACCAACCAGTTCAAGAACGGAATGCACATCGAGCTCGAAGGCGCGGTTTGGCGCATCGTCGAGTTCCAGCACGTCAAGCCGGGCAAGGGCGGCGCGTTCGTCCGCACGAAGCTGAAGGCCCTCGAGTCCGGCGCGGTCGTCGACAAGACCTTCCGCGCGGGCGAGAAGTTCCAGCGCGTCCATACCGAGACGAAGAACGTCCAGTACCTGTACGACTCCGGCGATGACGTCGTCTTCATGGACGAGGAGAGCTACGAGCAGATCAGCTTTCCGCGCTCGGACGTGGCCGAGGTGCTCGAGTTCCTCCAGCCGTCGAGCACGGTGCAGATGCTGACGGTGGACGGCAGGCCCTCCGGCGTCCAGCTTCCCTCCGCGGTGGAGCTGACCGTCACCGAGACGCAGCCCGGCGTGAAGGGGGACACGGTCTCGAACGTGACCAAGCCCGCCACGCTGGAGACCGGCGCGATCGTTCAGGTGCCGCTGTTCGTGAACGAGGGCGACAAGATCAAGGTCGACCCGCGCGAGCGGCGTTATATCTCGCGCGTTTAGAGCTAACCCTTCAGCGGGTTGAAGTTCGCGTTCGCCGCGATCTGCCAGCGCGTGCCGTTCCACGCGTAGGTCGCGAGCCTCGGCGCCGGACCCGGCGTGTAGGGCCGGCCGTTCACCGTCCCTTCGACCGTGGCCAGGTAGCGGACGATCAGCGTCCCGCCCGCCTGCGTTCCACGCATGTCCGTGAGCTCGAACTTGTTGATGACCGGAAGCTTCGCCAGAAAGTCCTTCTTCTCGGCCGAGCTGCCGTCGGCGCGCTGAACTTGGAAGGCGGGTGAGAGAAACCTCTTCAGTCCGGGCACGTCCTTGTTCATCAGGAGCGTGAAGTAGCGGTTGGACAGGGACGTTGCGGTCGCCGTCGGATTCGCGAGCCGGCGAGCCGGTCGCGTCGCCGTAGGGGTCGCGGCGACAGAAGGGCCAACCATGAGCGCGACTGCCGCGCCTGCTACGCCAAACCGAATGACTCGTCCCATCTGCATCTCCTTCGCTCGAGTGAACGGACTCTAAGCTTCGGCTCGGGGATGAAGAAGCTCGAGCGCCCGCCTGACGCGGCGGCGAGCCTCCTCGATTCCCGAGGGAGTCGGATGCCGCTCCGCGATCGTGATCGTCCAGGGCGCGAGGAAGAGCGCGACGTAGGGCTCCATCAGCGTCCGCAGGTGCTCGTCGTGCGCGCCGTAGGCGTGCAGCGCCTCAGGGTTCTCGCGCCGATCGCGCCAGCTGATGCAGCCGAGGTCGTACTCGACCGGTCCCGCGCAGAGATTCTCGAAGTCCGTCCAGAGCGGCCCGGCCGGCGTCCACAGGATGTTTCCGAAGTGGGAGTCGCCGTGGATCGGCCGCAGCGGCGGCAGCGGCTCGTCCGCGAGTCGGGCACGGACCGCTCGCATCCCGTCTATCTCCTCCCGCGAGACCAGATCGGACGGCCGGAGCAGGTCGAGCAGCCGCTCGACCTCGTCCAGGCGGTGGAACGCCGGCAACTCGCCGGCGTACGACGCGAGCGCCGAATGCAGGTCACGCAGCGTCCGCCCGGCCTCGGCTGCGTCGAAACGCCCCGGATCGTGGTCGACCGCTTCCCAGAAGGAGACGAGAAAGCCGTCGCGCTCGTGCGGCCCCGGATCGATCTCGGTTGCGGGCGGCGCGACCGGGGCGCCTGCGCGCGCGAGCCAGGCGACGGCGTCCAGCTCACGCTCGAACCAGTCGCGGCCGCGGAGCCGCGAGAGCGTCATCGGCACCCGCGCGATCACCGGAGCCGGGTCGAGGCGCACGAGCACGTTCGTCAGGTCGCGCAGAACGACCGGCTCGTCGACGCGGAGCCCCTGCTGGCGCGCGACACCGACCGCGGCCTCGACCGCTCCCATCGCGCGGAACGCTACTCGCTAAGGTCCCGCGCAGTGCCCGTTCTCGTCGACACGACGATCCGTCTGCTGAGCCAGGAGCCTCTGGCCGGGCGGCTTCCGGCCGGTGCGACCTTCGAGATCGCCGAGATCCTGGACGGCGCCGGCTTCGCCTGCCTGGAGGTCTCGGGCGGGGGCGTCTTCGACAGCGCTGTCCGCCGTGGAGTGGAGAGCCCGTGGGAGCGGATCCGCGCGCTCGAGGCGCGCACCAAGACCCCGTTGGGGCTCGCGCTCCGCGGCCGGTTCCTCGTCGGCTCCCGGCCGGTGGGGCCTGAGTTCGTACGGCGCTTCGTCGCCTCGGCGGCCGAGAACGGCATCCAGGTTTTCCGTCTTCACGATCCACTGAACGACGTGTCCAACCTCCGTGAGGCGGCCGAGGCGATCGCAGCGGCCGGTGGGGAGTTCGATGCCGGCCTCGTGTACGGCTCCGGCCACACCGGCGAGACCGGCGTCCTGGTCGAGCAGGCACGGAAGCTGCCCGAGCTCGGTGCCGCGCGCGTCCTCCTCCACGATCCGTCGGGGTCGCTTCAGCCACACCGCGCCCGGGAGCTGGTCGAGGCGATCCGCGAGCAGACCGGCCTGCCGGTCGGCGTCTACCTTCAGGGTGCCGGCGGGACTGCGCTCGCGGCCGGGCTCGAGGCCGTGCGCGCCGGCGCCGATCGCGTCGCCTGCGCCGTCTACCCGGTCGCTCTTACGCTCCACCGCGCTTCGGGCGAAGGCCTGACCCAGGCACTGGCGGGGCTTGGGCTCGACGCGGGCGTGGACCTCGATTCCCTGTGGCGCGCCTCCGAGGTGGTCGACGAGCACATCGGGGACGAGCCGGTGACTCGGCTTGCCCCCCGCGTCGCCGTCCGCGCGGCAGAGCAC
>JACDER010000197.1 GCA_013816275.1 Actinomycetota bacterium
GCTCCACAGCGACCTCGGCGCCGAGCGCTCCGCGCACAACCGGATCGCGGACGCCCTCGCACTGGTCGCCGCCCCGGAAACCGCGCATGTCTCGCTCGCCGGCGCGAAGGGATCGCTTGCGGTCGGCGCCTCGGGCCGCGCCGTGCTCGTGTTCTCGGATCTCCCCGCCGCCCCGACCGGACGGAGGTACGAGGCCTGGGTGATCGGGAAGTCCGCGAGGCCGGCAGGGCTCTTCGAGGGCGGCGGGAGCACGATCGTCCCGCTCTCCCGCCGCGTCGCCCGCGGATCGACCGTGGCAGTCACGGTCGAGCGCGCGGCCGGCGTGTCCCAGCCGACCAGAGCTCCGATCATCTCTGCACGGCTGAGCTGAAGGCCCGTCACTACTCTTTCGTTCCGTGCGGTTTCGGAAACGGAAGGAGCAGAACGGAAAGCCTCGGCGCAAGATCCGCAAGCTCCGCCTCTTCACCCTCCTGATGGTCCTCGGGGTCCTCGGGTTCGGCGCGTTCGTCTTCGGCGTCGTAACGGCGATCGCGGAGGAGATTCCGAAGCTCGATCCCGCCTATCAGCAGCGCATCTCGAAGAACGGCTACATCTACTCGGCTGACGGAAAGCGGGTCCTGGCCGTGCTTCGCGGCGCCGAGAGCCGCGTGATCGTCCCCTCGCAGGAGATCGCCCCGGTGATGAAGCAGGCGATCGTCGCGATCGAGGACCGCCGCTTCTTCGAGCACCGCGGCGTCGACCTGCGCGCGATCTTCCGCGCGGTCTGGGCCGACGTCACCAGCGGGAACGTCGTCCAGGGCGGATCGACGATCACGCAGCAGTTCATCAAGAATGCGTACGTCCACAGCGCGCCGTCGATCAGCCGGAAGCTGAAAGAGGCCGCGCTCGCCTGGCAGCTCGAGCAGCGCTGGTCGAAGGACCGGATCCTCACGGCGTACCTGAACACGATCTACTTCGGCAACGGCGCGTATGGAATTCAGCAGGCGTCGCAGACCTACTTCCAACACAGCGCCCGCGCGCTGACGCTGCCCGAGGCGGCGCTCCTCGCAGGCATCCCGAGGGATCCCACGCTCTACGACCCGGTGGCGAACCCGGAGGAGGCGGCCACGCGGCGCGGGCTCGTGCTCAGGATGATGTACGCGCAGGGAGACATCACCGCCGACGAGCTGCACACGGCGACGAGCGCGGCACTCCCGGCCCCGGACTCGGTTCACCTTCCCGGCACGGAGGGGCCGGCGCAGTACTTCGTCAACTACATCAAGCAGCAGCTTGTCGACCGGTGCGGCTCGAGCCAGGTGTTCGGCGGCGGGCTCAGGGTCACGACCACGATCGACCTCCATCTCCAGCAGCTCGCCCAGCTCGCGATCTCGAAGTGGCTCACGCATCCCGGCGGGCCGTCGGCCGCGCTGGTCGCCATCGATCCCCGAAACGGCGAGGTCAAGGCGATGATCGGCGGCAACGACTTCCGCAAGAGCCAGTTCAACCTCGCCGTCCAGGGTGAGCGGCAGCCGGGGTCCGCCTTCAAGCCCTTCGTACTCGCGACCGCGCTGCAAGACGGGATCTCGCCCGTGACGGAGTTCGACTCGAAGCCCGTCGAGATCTTTACCGGAGACCGCGTCTGGGTCGTCCACAACTACGAGGGCTCATACCTTGGCCGGGCGAACCTGACGACGGCGACGACCTACTCCGACAACTCGATCTATGCGCAGCTGACCGACCTGGTCGGGCCTGCGTCGGTCGTCAAGACCGCGCATGACATGGGGATCACGAGCCCGCTCGACAACTTCTTCTCGATCGGGCTCGGCACGCAGGCGGTCAACCCGCTCGAGATGGCGCGCGCCTTCTCCACCTTCGCAAACGGCGGCTACCGGATCGACGGCGCGATCACGGGCAACCGCGCGCGCGCGATCGTTTCGATCGGCGGGCATGCGTCGGGAGGATGCAGCGGCGAGAACAAGTCCGAGGCGAACCGTGCGATCAGTCCGACGACCGCTCAGGTCGTCAACTCCATCCTCCAGACCGTCGTGACGCAGGGCACGGGAGTCCGCGCGCGGCTCGCTGACGGGCGGCAGGTCGCCGGCAAGACCGGAACGACCCAGAACTACGGCGACGCCTGGTTCGTCGGCTACACACCGCAGCTCGTCACGGCGGTCTGGGTCGGCTATCCGGACAGCCTGAAGCCGATGCTGACGCAGTTCAACGGCACGCCGGTTGCGGGCGGCACGTTCCCCGCTCTGATCTGGAAGGCGTTCACGGAGCACGCCCTCAGCTACCTGAAGGACCCCCCGGTGACCTTCCAGCCTCCGCCGGACACCTACGGCTCGTCGGCGCTCGTGCTCAACAGGAACGGCGTCGTTGCCGCCGACAACGGCTACTGCCAGAACCCCAAGGTCGTGGTCTACCTCCCCAACGAGGCGCCGAAGAAGAAGGCCGACTGCAAGCCGAACGAGGTGCAGGTGCCGAACGTCGTCGGAAAGTCGATCGAGCTGGCAAAGGCGCGCCTCTCGTATCAACCCCTCAAAGCCAAGATCGTCTACAAGCCGCTCAGCCCGCGGCAGCGTCCCGGGATCGTGCTGCGGCAGTACCCGAGCAGCGGCACGCTCTCCTCCTACGACACGGTGACGCTCTTCCTCGGGAAGGCGCTCCACGGAATCGTGCCCCGGGTGACCGGGCTGAAGCTGGAGACTGCTCGAACCAAGCTCGAGGCGGCCTCGCTGCTGCCCCGGGTCGTGCGCGAGGTCCCGCAGCAGGGCGGGAGCAACCGCGTGCTCTTCCAGGCGCCCAAGGGCGGCGTCGCCGCCTCCCCGGGGATGGAGATCAGGCTCGTGGTCGCGCGAGCGGTCGGCTGAGGAACCGGGAGCCCGCGACGGCGTAGCGCCAGGGCCGGTCGGCTGCCTGCGTGATCCCGATGCGCGGGCCGGTGACGATCTCCGGCTCCTCGCGGCGCGGCAGCAGCTCAAACGAGGCCTCGTCCAGCGCGGCGCCGTCGTGATCACGCGAGATCCCGAGCGCCTGGCAGAGCCGGCCGGGGCCTGCGCAGAGGAGGCGCGGATCGTCGAGGCCACGCCGAGCCCGCATCTCGTCCAGGCCCTGCACGGGCTCCAGCGCGCGGATCAGCACCGCGCTCGCCACTCCTTCCGGCTCGCAGACGAAGTTGAGACACCAGTGGATCCCGTAGGAGCGATACACGTAGGCATGTCCAGGCGGGCCGAACATGGACGCGTTCCGGGCGGTCTTGCCCCGGTACCCGTGTGCGGCCGGGTCCTCGTGGTCGTACGCCTCGACCTCGACGATCGTCCCACCCACACACTCGACGAACAGGGTGACGCCGACGAGGTCGGGGGCGACCTCGTGCACCGACCGGTCGAAGAAGTCGCGGCCGAGCCTCAGAAGAGCTTGTGCTCGTCGCTCTCGCCGGAGGTGCGCTCGAGCACCCTCCGTGCGCGGCGACTGAGATCTCCGAGATCGACCTTCCCGGATTCCGCCTGCTCGACCAGGCGGCTGGCTAGCTCGACCGCCTCGTCGATCAGGGCGACGCCGGACGCAGCGTCCACGCCCATCTCGTCAAGGATCGTGCGCTCGGTCCGCGACGCGACGATCGGGTCGGAGACGCCGTCGATCCAGACGCGCGTGCGCTTGCCGTCGCCGCGCTCGTCACCTCGCAGAGGCTCGAGCGCGTAGATCTTGTCGGCGCGCGCGTACTTGCCGAAGCCCAGGAACACCAT
>JACDER010000198.1 GCA_013816275.1 Actinomycetota bacterium
GCGCGGCTCTTTCCGAAGCTCATCACCTTGGACCCGCCGCCCTGGACCTGGTTCATCAGGAAGATCCAGAAGCCGAACAGGAGGACGAACGGCAGGAGCGAGGTGAGGATCGACCACCACGGCGAGGAGCCGACGCCCTTGGAGTCGAACTGGACGCTCCTGCTCTCGAGCAGGTTCTGGAACTGGATCTGGGCCTGCGGCGTGGGGTAGCTGACCGAGCCCTTCGCGCCGTCCTGGCGCTCGTAGCTGATCTTCTGCTTGTTCGGGTCGAAGGTGAAGTCCTTGAACTCCGCCGGCTGCGTCTTCACCTGCTGGATCAGCGCCGACAGCGTCGTCTTCACTTCTTTGCCTCCCCCGCGCATGAGCGTCTGGCTCGCCAGGTAGACGAGCAGCACGATCACGATCAGCGGAAAGAGCGCGCTACGGAAAAAACGATTCACAAGATCTCCAACGCCAGGGTAGCAAGGTTGATTCCTCCCTACTTCGCCGTGGCGACCCCGTTTTCCCTGCTTTTCACGGTTCTTCGCGCAGCACGGCCACGTGCGGAAGATTGCGGTAGCGCTCCGCGAAATCGAGGCCGTACCCGATCACGAACTTGTTCGGGATCTCGAAGCCGATGTACTTCACGGGGACGTCGCTCTCCAGCCGCCCGTGCTTGACGAGCAGGGCGCAGACCTCGAGCGACGCCGGCTCCCGTGCCCCCAGGTTGCGCATCAGGTAGGAGAGCGTCAGCCCCGTGTCGATGATGTCCTCGAGGACGAGCACGTGGCGGCCCTCGATGTTGCCGTCGAGGTCCTTCAGGATCCGGACGACGCCGGACGAGTCGGTCCCCTCTCCGTAGCTGGAGATGGCCATGAAGTCGATCTCGCACGGAACGGAGAGCTGGCGCATCAGGTCGGCCATGAAGAAGACCGCGCCCTTGAGGACGCCGACGAGCAGCAGCTCGCGGCCCTCGTAGTCGGCCGAGATCTCCTCGCCGAGCTCCTCGACGCGCTGCCGGAGCGTGGGCTCGTCGATCAGCACCTCGCCAACGGCTGTCGTACTCACTCGTCCCGCCAGGCGCGCACGCCCGGCGCCTCCACGATCCCGGGAACGGCGACGACCTGATCGCCGCGAACGACGAGAGGCCACGCCTCCCGCTCCGAGCGCGGCACCTTTGCGTCGACGAACACGTCCTGCACCTTCTTGCTTCGCCCGGCGAGCCGGTCACCGGCGCGCCAGCCGCGCACCCGGAGGCCGGTCACGTCCGCCTCGATCGTCCAGGGGCCCCAGCGGACCCGTCCCTCGATCGGGACCGGCCCACGTTCCAGCCAGAGACGGTCGTACTCCCGGACCGCCTGCAGGCCCGAGCCGAGGTCGATCCGGTGAGACCCTTCACGAGCAGCGAGCAACGATAACAGGGCTCTTTCGGCGCGCCGGGGGAGCTTCGCCGGCTGCTCGGCCAGCCGGAGCAGGTTCTCGTCCACGGCCGGATGAAGCCGCCGCAGGAGAGGCATGATCTCGTCGCGGATCAGGCCGCGCTTCGTGTCCGGGTTGGACATGTCCGTGCGGTACGGGAGCTCCTCCGCCCGGCAATACGCCTCGGTCTCGTCGCGCCAGACCTCGAGCAGCGGCCGCACGACTCCGTCCTCGCGCTTCGGCTTGATCCCTCCGGCGACGCCGCTCGAAGCCAGTCGGTAGATCACGGTCTCGACCTGGTCGGAAGCGGTGTGTCCCGTAGCGCGAAGCCGGTCTCGGGCGAACGAGTAACGAATCTCGCGCAATTCCTCCTCGGTACCACGTAACAGTCTGTTGCTTGCCTCTTCGATTTCGGCGCCCATGAGCTCTCGGCAGAACCGAGCGTCCTCGTCCGACTCCGCGCCGCGCAGCCCGTGGTCGACGTGGAGCGCGCTCACCTCGTAGCCGAGCGCCGAGAGGGCATGCCACAGACAGGTCGAGTCCGCCCCGCCCGAGACCAGGCTGGTCACCTGCCCGCCGGGCGGGATCAGGTCGTGCCTCCGGATGAAGGCCTCGATGCGTGCTCTGAGAGCGTCGCCGGCCATCACGCGATCAAAGCAGCACGCTCCGGTAGCTGCCGCGCCGCTCCATCCCGATCTTCTCGTAGACGTGGATGGCGGGCGCATTCTCGGGCCGGACGAACAGGCAGACGGCAGGAGTCTCGGCCAGCAACCTGCGACAGAGGTCGCGGAGTGCGCGCTGGGCGTACCCGCGGTGACGCGCCTCCGGGTCGACCCAGACCTGTTGGAGCTGGACCGCGCTCGGCGTCCACGCCGAGGCCTCCGCCTTGAACAGGATCGTGCCGTCCTGCTCCCACAGCCAGGACCGCCCCTCGTCGATCTGCGCCCGTGTCCGCCAGCGGAACCCATCGGCGTCCCGGCGCATCGGGTCGCTTCCGAGCTCCTCGCGGTGGGCGGCCGCGCAGGCCGGCACCAGCAGCTCGAGGTCGTCGAGCGTCGCCTCGCGCAGACCTGTTTCTCCGGCCTTCGGCGCCTCCTCGATCACGAAGACGGGCTGGCCGGGACGATCCTCGCGGAGCCTGGGCCGCCGCCGCTCGCCGAGCGCGTCCCAGAGCTCACCGACGGCTGACTCGTCGCCGATGATCATCCTCGAGTGCGCGTCGACCAGCTCCGCGAACGCGGCGCAGCCCCGTCCCGACGGGACGACGTTGATTCCGATGTGCGCAACCGCAACCAGCCTCCCCTCGTCAGCAAACCCGCTCAGGCGCCCGCCTCCTCGACGGACCAGATCCTCGATGAACACGCGCTCGATCGGATCCTCGACACAGAAGTCGAGCAGGGCCTGCCGGTCCGGTGTGAAAACCGTCATCGCCCCGGGAACTTTAGGCTCCCGAGGATGCCCATCCACATCCGCGCCCAGCCCGGCGACTACGCCGAGTCTTGCCTCCTCCCGGGCGATCCGAACCGGGCGCGGCTGATCGCCGAGCGGTTCCTCGAGGACGCGGTCGAGTGCAACTCCGAGCGAGGCCTCTACGGCTACACCGGCACGGCGGACGGCAAGCCGGTCTCGGTCCAGGCGACGGGAATGGGGGGCGCCGCAATCGCGATCGTGGTCGAGGAGCTGGTCGAGCTCGGCGTCAAGCGGTTCCTCCGCGTCGGCACCTGTGGCGCGCTCCAGTCCAACCTGGCGCACGGCGATCTCATCCTTGCCCTGGCCGCCGTCCCCGACGACGGGACATCGGTCAGGTACACGAGCGGCGAGCCGCACGTGCCGACCGCCGACTGGGACCTCCTGCACGGTGTCGTCCACGCGGCGAAGGGGCTCGGCGAGCGGCCCCACGTCGGGCCGATCGTGTCCACCGACGTCTTCTACGACCCGGATGAGGACCAGGTGGCACGCTGGTCGGCGCGAGGCTTGCTGGCGGTCGAGATGGAGGCCGCAGCCCTCTTCACCGTCGCGGCGCTGCGCGGCGTGCAGGCGGGCTGCGTGCTCGCGGTCAGCGACGTGCTCCTGGGCGGGCGGTCACGGATCGGCGACGACGACCTGTCCGCCGCCGTCGACCGGATGGTGCGGATCGCGCTCGCAGGGATCTGAGCGCCTTGACCACGGTTTTCCTCGTCAACCCCGCGTCGGCCAACGGCTCGACCGGACGGCGCTGGCCCGTGCTCGCCCGGCGCGCGGCGGATCTGGGTCTCCGCGGCGATGCGCTCCTGTCGGAACC
>JACDER010000018.1 GCA_013816275.1 Actinomycetota bacterium
GTCACAGGATCACTCCGCCGAAAATTAGAGCGGCCGCGCAAGCGGACGCAAGATTTTCGGCGCTTACGGGTGGAGAACACCAGGCTCGCGCCGCTCCGCTGATGCGCCTGACGCCGCACCAACGCGGTTCGACGGATGCGATTTCAGCACGATTGACCCTTTTCACCTGCAAATTTAGAGGGTAGGGTTCCCCGATTCAACCGCGAAACGGGGGAGTTACGCGAATCCGACTCTGCACAAACCGAGCGATTTTCGCTCTGCTCTTTCTCGGCCTGACGGCCGGTGCGGCGGCCGCATCGCCCGGAACCCTCCCTGATCCCCGCCCGAGCCACAAGCCGACGGCCACGTCAGGTTCGATCGGCGCGCAGGCCGTGGCGATCGCGAAGCGCTACCTGGGGATTCCTTACGTCTATGCGGGTGCGACTCCGAAGGGGGGCTTCGACTGCTCGGGCCTCACCCAGTACGTCTACGCCCAGCTCGGCATCAGCCTCACCCATTACAGCGGGGCCCAATTTCATGAGGGGTACCGGATCCTCAAGAGCCAGCTCCGTCCTGGCGACCTCGTCTTCTTCTACGGCAAGAAGGAACCGGAGCACGAGGGCATGTACATCGGGAACGGCCAGTTCATCCACGCCCCGCACACCGGCGACGTGGTCAAGATCTCACCCATGGCCGGCCACTACTCGGAGGTCTACTCCGGTGCCGTCCGGCCGTACGGACTCGGGCCGGCGATCGTCTTCCCGATCGTCGGGAAGGCCCAGTACGCGAACACGTTCAACTCGACTCCGAAGGGCCTGCTCCCGGGCAACGACATCATCGCCGCGAAGAAGTCGCTCGTCGTCGCGGCCGAGAACGGGACGGTCAAGTTCTCTACCAAGTCCAAAGAGGCCGGCTGCATGCTTTACCTCTACGGCGCGAGCAGCAGGACGTTCGAGTACCTCCACCTGAACAACGACCTCACCAACAAGGACGACAACACCGGGCAGTGTGTCGCCGGGACTGCGTACGCGCCCGGGCTCAAGAACGGACAGAAGGTGAAGGCGGGACAGGTGATCGGATACGTGGGCGATTCCGGAATCGCGAACGGGACGCAGCCGCACGTCCACTTCGAGGTGCACAAGAGCGGTCCCGTGAATCCCTACCCCTACCTGAACAAGTCCCAGCGGCTCCTGTTCGCCGTACTGCCGGGCAGCGACTTCACGATCACCGTCGACGGTGACGTGGTCTCGTCCACGGCGACGACCCTCACGTTCGCCGCTTCGACCATCCACGCCTGGCCCGGAGGCCTTGTCTTCAGGAACGTCAATCGGAATTTGACCGTCAACGTCGCGTCCGACGCCGACATCCAGCTCGCCGCGCCCGACCTCGCCGGAACGGGGATGGTCAAGACGACGCTTGCGAGTGCCGAGGCGGGACAGGGAGTGTCGATCAGGACGACTCCCGGACCGGTCTCGCTCGACGCGCTCCTGGGGAAGAAGAACGCGCTTCAGGCATCCGAGGTCATCCTCAGCGCGATGCCTTGATCGATCCTGGGCTCGCCTCGATCCTCCTCGCCTTCGCCCTTGGCGGCCTCTGCGGCCTTCCGAGCGCGCAGCGCGCGTGGCGCAGGCGGCGTTACCTGAAGCGGATCTGCCTCAGCTGCCGACGCAAGCTCGTGAACGGAGTGCGCCAGTGCGGTTGCGACCTGTAACCCAGACGCTCGTGCTCTACGCGGTCGCGGCGGCCGGGTACATCACGATCGGGGTCTTCTTCACGGACTTCATGTTCTCGATCGTGGTCGCGATCGGCTACCTGGTCCTCGCCGTCTGGCTCGTGCCCGCGGGCCTCCGGAGGCTGCTGTGAGCTGGGCCGCACACGACCTCGAGCCGTACGCCTTCCAGCGACACCTCGGGCTCAAGATGGCCTTCGTCCCACTGCTGATCGGGTCGTACGCGCCCGACCTGATGACGAAGTGGTTCGTCTACGGCGTCCACATCTTCGGGTTCAACTTGAAGGCCGACGACCCGGTGCAGTTCCACCGCGGGTGGCCGGGGGCGGGGTTCACACACTCGCTCCTGTTCGGCGCGGTGATCGGCCTGATCATCTGGAAGGTCTTCGGGAGCAAGCTCTGGGGGATCAGCTTCATGATCGGCCAGTGGGCCCATGCGATCACCGACACGGGCGACACGGTCGGGACGATGCTCCTCTTTCCCTGGACCCAGCACGTCTCGATCGGCGCGTGGGCCTACGCGGGGCAGACCGGCCGGCTGACCGACGCGGCCGCGTACTTCAGCGGTCTCGGCTGCATGTGGGACCTCTTCTGGGTCGTGTACGGCCTCTACAGCTGGAGGGTGCTGACGACTGAGTACTTCAACAAGGTCATCTTCGCGGCGGACCACCGCTTCTGGGGCTGGCTCCACAAGTACATCGGGAGCACCGGATTGCTGACGCTCTACCGCGCCGCCTTCTTCTACGGGAGCTGTCGGTTGGTGGCGTGGACAATCTGGGCGCACGTCTATCACGACTACCCGTACGACCTCACCTGGGGTGGCCCGCACTGGGTGGATGCGGCTCACCCGTAGTGCCCATTTGCAGCAGCTTTTTGCCGGTTCACGCTTGCACTCCCGCCGATATCGTTGCTACGGTCCCCGGCTCGTGACGCCCCGAACCCTGTTTGTGCGGTCCGCCACGGCCTCCCTCGTCGCCTTCGTCGCCCTTGGCGTAAGCGCCGCTCCGGCCTCCGCCGCGCCTGCGGCGATCAAGGCCAAGGAGGCGCAGGTGCAGGACGTGCTCGGCCAGATCCAGCAACTCGACGCGAACCTGGAGCAGGCGATCGAGGCGTACAACGCGGCGACGGACAGGCTGCACGCGATCGAGGACGACCTGCGCGTGAACACACGAGAGCTGCACATCGCACGCGTCAACCTGAAGAGGTCGCAGGCGGCGCTCGCGAACCGCCTGGTCTCCATCTATACCGGCGAGGCGGCGCCGTCCACGCTGGGGATTCTCCTCGGCGCCGGCTCGATGGACGAGATGCTGAGCCAGATCGAGACGTCGGACCGTGTCTCGAGCCAGGACGCCGCGATCAACCGCCAGGTCCTCCGATTCCGCGCTGCCGTCAAGAAACACCGTGTCGAGCTGAAGAACGCGGAGGCCGAGCAGCAGCAGCTCGTGCAGGAGCGCGCCGACGCCCAGGCGTCGATCGAGTCGCAGCTCTCCGACCGCCGTCAGCTCGTCGACTCGATCCGGTCGGAGATCCAGCAGATGAAAGCGGAGGAGCGGCGCCGGCAAGCCGAGCTCAGACGTCAGGCCGCGGAGGCCCGGGCGGCCCAGGCAGCCCAGATCCAGCAGGTCGCGCTTGGAAACCCATACGCGACTTCACCCCAGCCGACCGTCAACGTGCCGCCCTCTTCGGTCGGCTCCACGGTGGTGAACATCGCTATGCGCTACCTCGGCATCCCGTACGTCTATGCCGCAGCGGATCCAAGCGTGGGCTTCGACTGCTCCGGGCTGATCATGTACGTGTTCAACCAGGTTGGCATCTCTCTGCCCCACTACGCGGCCTCCATCTACGGCTACGGCGTGCCCGTGTCCCAGGATCAGCTCCAACCTGGCGACCTCGTCTTCTTCCACGACCTTGGTCATATGGGTATGTACATCGGAGGCGGCAACTTCATCCATGCCCCGCACACGGGCGACGTGGTCAAGATCTCGAGCCTTTCGGACGCCTGGTACGCGTCCACGTACGTAGGCGCCCGGCGCATCGCCGGATAGTCCCGGACGATGGCCCGCTGGTCGGTCGTTCTCGTGGTCCTGGCCTTGACGGCTCTCCCGGCTGCGGCTCATGCCGGAAAACGCACGCTGACCTTTCGTGAGGCGCATGTGGCGGTCGCCCGCGACCTCCAGCACCACTTCCGCACGACCGTGAGAATCCAGGTTTGGGGATGTAAGCGGCGGATGCGGGTAGCGATCCGCTGTTACACCGAGTTTCACCGCCATCGGCCGACTGCTGTCTGCGTCGTGCACTTCGACGTTCTGAGGCGAGACGGCGGCGTCCTGGTTGCGTTTCGAGAGCTGCGGCCGTTGTTCGGATCACATTGCCGGCGGGCTTCCAGCGGCCTGAAGCCGCACTATCACCTGCTTCCACGGCATCAATAGCGGTACCCCGTCGGGGTATACTGTTGAACCGAGCGCGAAGGAGGCGTAATGGAGACGATCAGCTACACCGTTCCGGCCATGCACTGCGGCCACTGCAAGGCCGCGGTCGAGGAGGAACTGTCCGTTGTGGAGGGGGTTGAGTCCGTCGACGTCGACCTGGGCACGAAGCTCGTCCTTGTCCGCGGCGACGGCCTCGTCGACACCGAGCTGCGCGCTGCGATCGAAGAGGCGGGATACGAGGCCACCTGATGGCGACGGTCGCCGAGACGCCTGAGCGAGTCGACCTCGCGCTCGAGGGGATGACCTGTGCCTCCTGCGCCGCACGGATCGAGCGCAAGCTGAACAAGCTCGAAGGCGTCGCCGCAACGGTCAACTACGCGACCGAGCAGGCGACCGTCCACTACGACCCTGCGCTCATAGTGCCTACGGATCTGGTTGAGGCGGTCACGGCGGCCGGCTACGGCGCGGCGCTTGCGGGCCAGGCTGCCGCCGATGAGGACTCGACCCGGCCTCTCCGGCGCCGGCTCGCTGCTGCAGCCGCGCTGACGGTGCCCCTCGTCTTCCTCGCGATGGTTCCGCCCCTGCGGTTCGGCGGCTGGGAGTGGCTGGCGCTCGCCCTGGCGACGCCGATCGTGTTCTGGAGCGGCTGGACGTTCCACCGCGCCGCCGTCGCAAACGCGCGGCACGGAGCGGCGACGATGGACACGCTCATCTCGATCGGCACGCTGGCGGCCTGGACCTGGTCGACGGTCGTTCTCGCCGGCTCGCTCGGCGGTGACACCTACTTCGAGGTCGCCGGCGTGATCACGACGCTGATCCTCCTGGGGCGCTTCCTCGAGGCGCGGGCGCGGCGCCGCTCGGGAGCAGCGATCCGCGCGCTGCTCGAGCTCGGCGCGAAGGAGGCGCGGGTGCTGCGCGACGGGCAGGAAGTGCTGGTTCCCGTGGACGAGCTCCAGCCGGGTGACTGCTTCGTCGTCCGCCCTGGTGAGAAGATCCCGACCGACGGGGTGGTCGAGGACGGGGCCTCGGCGCTCGACCAGTCGATGTTGACCGGGGAGTCGGTCCCGGTCGAGGTCGCGCCCGGCGCGGAAGTCGCCGGTGCGACGATCAACACCTACGGGCGGCTCCTCGTCCGCGCGACCAGGGTCGGCGCAGACACGGCGCTCGCCCAGATCGCGCGCCTCGTCGCGGAAGCGCAGGCAGGGAAGGCGCCGATTCAGCGACTCGTCGACCGCGTCTCCAGCGTCTTCGTCCCGGTCGTGATCGTGATCTCGCTCGCGACGCTGGGCGGCTGGCTCGCCGCCACCGCAGACGCTTCCGCCGCCTTCACCGCCGCCGTCGCCGTGCTCATCATCGCCTGCCCCTGCGCGCTCGGTCTCGCGACTCCTACGGCGCTCATGGTCGGCACGGGTCGCGGCGCGCAGCTCGGCATCCTGATCAAGGGCCCCGAGATCCTCGAGCAGACGCGCAGGATCGGGACGATCGTGCTCGACAAGACCGGGACTGTGACGGAGGGGAAGATGGAGCTCGTCGAGGTCAGGCCGCTGGATGGCGCCTCCCGCTCCGAGATCCTCCGGCGCGCCGGAACGGTCGAGGCGGCGAGCGAGCATCCGATCGCCCAGGCGGTGGCCGCGGCGGCGCGTGCCGAGCTCGGTGCGCTGCCCCCCGTGAGCGACTTCCGCAACCTGCCGGGCTTCGGCGTTCGCGGCCTCGTCGAGGGCAGCGAGGTCGAGGTGTCTCGCCGGGATGGCGCGATCACGGTCGCCTGGGATGGTGTGCCGCGCGGGACACTCGTCGTCCGCGACACCGTCAGGCCGACGAGCGCCGAGGCGGTCAGGGAGCTCGAAGCGCTCGGGCTCACGCCGATCCTCCTGACCGGCGACAGCGAGGAAACGGCCAGGCGCATCGGCGCCGAGGTCGGTATCGAGCGCGTGCTCGCCGAGGTGCTCCCGGACGAAAAGGTCGCCGAGATCCGAAGACTGCAGGAGTCAGGACAGGTCGTCGCCATGGTCGGCGACGGCGTCAACGACGCACCGGCCCTCGCGCAGGCCGACCTGGGAATCGCGATCGGCACCGGCACTGACGTGGCGATCGAGGCTAGCGACGTCACCCTCGTCTCGGGAGATCTCCGCGGAGCCGCAGACGCAATCCGGCTGGCACGCCGGACGCTGCGGACGATCAAAGGCAACCTCTTCTGGGCCTTCGCCTACAACGTCGCAGCGATCCCGCTCGCGGTCGCCGGGCTGCTGAATCCGATCATTGCCGCCGCCGCGATGGCGGCCTCGAGCCTGCTCGTCGTCTCCAACAGCCTGCGACTACGCAGGTTCCACAGCCCGAGGGAGGGACGAGATGGAACACGGATATGAGAAGGAGCCGCTGATCAAGCGGCTGCACCGGATCGAGGGCCAGGTCCGGGGGATCGAGCGAATGGTCGAGGACGACCGCTACTGCATCGACATCATCACGCAGATCTCGGCCGTCAATACGGCGCTCGAGTCCCTCGCCTTCCAGATCCTGGACGAGCACGTCCGGCACTGCGTCGCTGGTGCGCTCGCTTCCGGCGATCCGGACGAGGCGGGCAAGAAGAGCGAGGAGCTGCTCTCCGCCGTCCAGCGGTTCGCGCGGACGCGGTGATGGCCGAAGAGCAGGAGACGGCCGACCGGAAGGCGACGGCCGTCCTCCACGTGGGTGGCCTCCACTACGCGAGCGAGAAAGTGGTTGTCGAGCGGGCGCTCGGACGGCGGCCGGGAGTGCTGGCAGTCGACGCGAACCCTGTCGCCCAGACCGCCACGGTCACATTCGACCCAAAGCGGACGAAGGTCGAGCAGCTGGCCCGCTGGGTCGAGGAGTGCGGCTTCCATTGCGCGGGTCGCTCTGTGCCGGGCCACGCGTGCGACCCGCTGGCGGACGGCGCGCAGGCATCCTCCGCGCGGGCCGATGCTGCACACGGCCACGGGCACGGCGGCCATGCCGGCAAGTCGATGGCGGCGATGGTGCGCGACATGCGCAACCGCTTCCTCGTCGCTGTCAGCTTCGCGATTCCGATCGCGGTCTGGTCCCCGCTCGGCAAGAGCCTGTTCGGTTCGACGCCGCCGACGCCGCGCGGGATCGGTGACGACCTGTGGCAGTTCTACTTGAGCCTGCCGATCGTCTTCTATTCGTCGTGGATCTTCTTCCGCGGCGCCTATGTGGCGCTGAAGGCAAAGACGCTCGACATGATGGTGTTGGTCGCGGTCGCGATCGGGACGGGCTGGATCTACTCGGTTGCCGCCACTTTCTGGATCGAAGGTGACGTCTTCTACGAGGCCGCCGCGTTTCTCGCCTCCTTCGTCCTGCTCGGCCACTGGTTCGAGATGCGCGCGCGCGGCGGCGCGAACGATGCGATCCGGGCACTGCTCGACCTTGCTCCCCCGAAGGCGCTCGTGCTGCGCAACGGCGAGCCCGTCGAGGTTCCGACGGCGGAGGTGCAGCTTGGTGACCTGCTGTTGATTCGCCCGGGCGGAAAGGTTCCCGTCGACGCGGAGGTCGTCGGAGGCGAGAGCTCCGTCGACGAGTCGATGGTGACGGGCGAGAGCATGCCGGTTTCGAAGAAACCCGGTGCCAAGCTGATCGGCGCGACGATCAACAAGAACGGGACGCTTCGAGCCCGCGCCACCGCCATCGGCTCCGACACGGCACTCGCGCAGATCGTCAAGCTCGTTCAGGAAGCGCAGAACTCGAAGGCCCCGGCGCAGCGGCTCGCTGACCGCGCGGCCTTCTGGCTCGTACTCGTCGCGCTCGTCGGAGGCCTGGGCACGTTCCTGGTCTGGTTCGGCCCCTTCGACCGTTCCGTCGTCGACTCGCTCCTGTTCGCGATCACGGTCGTCGTCATCACGTGTCCGGACGCGCTCGGGCTGGCCACACCGACGGCGATCATGGTCGGCACGGGGCTCGGCGCGAAGCGCGGGATCCTGTTCAAGAACGCGATCGCCCTCGAGCAGGCCGCGGGCCTCGACACAGTCGTGCTCGACAAGACGGGGACATTGACGCGTGGCGAGCCGGACGTCGTCGCGATCGTGGCCGCAAACGGCGACGAAGATGGCCTGCTGCGGCTGGTCGCGGCGGTGGAACGCGAGAGCGAGCACCCGCTCGCAGCCGCGATCGTGAACGCCGCGGAGGCGCGTGGGTTGCAGCCGCCGCGGGCAGAGTCATTCGAGGCGGTTCCGGGGCATGGTGCACTCGCAACGGTGGAAGGGCGCAGGCTGGCTGTCGGGAACGTGCGGCTCCTCGAGCGGGAGGGTGTCTCCCTCGACGGCCTGGCCGAGCGCGCGACTGAGCTCTCAGGTCAGAGACGAACGGTTGTGCACGTCGCGCTCGACGGCAGCGCCGCCGGCCTGATCGCGATCGCCGACGCTCCCCGGAAGACGGCGACCGACGCCGTGGCTGCCCTGAAGGCCCTCGGGGTCCGCCCGGTCATGCTGACCGGCGACAACAAGGCAACGGCAGAGCGGGTCGCGGCCGAAGTTGGGATCGAAGAGGTCATCGCCGAGATCCTTCCGGGCGACAAGGCAGCCAAGGTCGCCGAGCTCCAGGCCGAAGGACGCAAGGTCGCGATGGTGGGCGACGGCGTAAACGACGCGCCGGCGCTGGCACAAGCGGAGGTCGGGATCGCGATCGGCGCCGGAACAGACGTCGCGATCGAGACCGCCGACGTCGTGCTGATGCGATCGGACCCGCTCGACGTTGCGACTGCGATTGCGATCGGCCGTGGAACGGTGCGGAAGATGCGACAGAACCTCGCCTGGGCGATCGGCTACAACTCGCTCGCGCTTCCGATCGCGGCCGGGGTCTTCGAGCCGTTCGGAGTGATGTTGCGTCCCGAGATCGCAGCGATCTCGATGTCCGGATCGAGCATCCTCGTCGCCGTGAACGCAGTTGCGCTGAAGCGTCTGCCGCTCGACTATGCGACCCCGACGCTCCGGTCCAGGCGCTGAGCCGCGCCGTCGTGGCAGGAGAGTCCGAGGGGCCACAGCCGGAGCCGCGACCCCTCGCGTTATACCGACGCTACTCGTGATGCATGCCGACGGTGTACCTGTTCATGATCCGGATCTCTCGCTTCTGCGCCGCGATGATCGCAGTCGCGAGATCCTTTACCTCTTGGTGCTGCGCGTCCCTTTGAGCCGCCTTCGCCATTGTGATTGCGCCCTCGTGGTGCGGGATCATCATCTGGGCGAACGTCGCGTCGACGTCATCGGCTGCCGTGATCTCGTCAGCCCCGCCATGCTCCATGCCCAGCTCCGACTCGGGGACGCCTAGGACTTCCGGCAGCACGGGGCCGAGGGCGCGGGACCCGAACCACTGCTCCCGCCAGGCGAGCATCTGGTCGATCTCTCGCTGTTGCGACGAGACAATGTCGTCCGCGACTGTCACGAGTTCGGGCTGCGTCAGTCCGCGGGCCTTGGCCGCTTCCGCCATCTCGATGGCGTCGCGGTGGTGCGGGACCATCGCGTCGACGAACGCTTGGTCGAACGGAACTTCGCCGGACGTCGTCGTCTTGGCGCCGTCGGCGGATTTGCCAGAGCCGCCTCCGCCGCCACAGCCCGCTGCCACGAGTGCGAGCCCGCCGAGCATCACTGCGATTAGTTTCCTCATCTCTCCTCCTTGCGCCACGTTGGGATGCGGAGATTCCCCCGCACGTACGGATAAGGAAAAACTCAGTTCCGGAAACGCTGGAGGATGCGCGGCGAGGCTCGTGCTCTGCCGTCTGGTGAACGCGGGACGTCGGCGCCCACGCTGAGAACCGCAGCGATGGACAGTGGGAAACGATGGGCCTCCGGCCTGGCGGCGGCGACGCAGCCAAGCAGGGTGACCACCAACAGGCAGATGCCGGCGGCGCCTGTCATCCCGTCCTGGTTCATGTAAAGCGGGCCGTGGCCGGCGAACCCGTACAGCAAGATCGCGGCGACAGCAATCGTTGCGAGCCCCGCGTGGACGCGCCTCATCTTCACGCGGAAGCTACTGGCGGCAGTCAGGGGCACGGAGCCGTCATCCTAGGCCCCCAGTGGGGCGGGCGTCGTGAGTACTGCTGCCATCCCGCGCCAGCGCGAGACCGGTGGAGCTTCCCTCGAGGTCGCCCGTCCTTCGCGGCGTCAAGCGACTCGCCGCCCGCTGACCTGCTGCCAACTCGCGCCGCCATCGTCGGAGCGGAAAAGCGTGCCGTTGAACGCGACCGCAAAGGCGGTGTTCGGCGCACTCGGCGCCCACGCGACAGGCCCGGCGCCACCCGGCAGGCTCAGTCGCCACCGCCAGGTGCGCCCACCGTCGATCGAAACAGCCAAACCGGCGCCGGCTGCGATTAGCCGACGCGGATCGCTGCCGCTGACGGCAAGCCCAAAGACCTGGCCGCGCGCGCTGACCCTCCAGTGCGCGCCTCCGTCGGCGGTCACGAGAAGGCCGCGATCCACGTCTCCGGCGAGAATTCGTCCGTTCTCGGTTACAGCCAGCGTCACAACGCCGCCACCCACCGCGCGAGAGACGAGCGAGAAGGAGCGACCGCCGTCAGACGACCGGTATAAGCCCTGACCTGCCACGGCTGCGAAAAGCGTGTCCGTGGCCCGAGGGTCGGCGGCGAGCGCGTGCACGTCGAAGTCGGGCAGTCCCGAAGCCTGGACGTCCGACCACGTTCGACCCCCGTCGGTGCTCTTCTTGAGCACATTGTGCCCCGCGACCCAGAGCTGGTTCGGGCCGAATCTCGTGAGGTTCATCGCGTCGTCGGCGCGCAGTGCTGCAAAGCGCCACCTGTTTCCCCCGTCCTCTGAGACGTAGAGACCATTGTGGGTGCCGAGGGTGAGCCTTTGGGAATCGGCTGGATCGACTAGGAGCGAGTGATAGTC
>JACDER010000199.1 GCA_013816275.1 Actinomycetota bacterium
GGTGAGGCCCTCGCGCTCGGCCGGGCGCGCCCGCTCCACGCGTCGAGCCCGCTTCACGGGAGCGATGAGCTCGAGCGCCCGCGCAGGCGTCGAGCCGTAGTAGCCGGCCAGCCAGAGCGCGAGCTCGACGAGCGGCGCCGGAACCTCGTCCACCACCTTCTCGATCGGCGCCGCCTGTACCCCTTCGGGGGGCGAGTCCGTCAGTCCGACGACCACGCCGCGACGCCGCGCGTTGCCGAAGCGCACCTGCACCACGGCGCCCGGGCCGACGCCGTCGGGCACCTCGTAGGTGAACGGCCGAGCGAGCGCGCGGGCGGATACGAGCGGATAGACGGAGGCGAAGGCCATCGTCAAGCCAGCGTACTGCGGACTCCCGATGCAGCCCTGACGTTAAGCGACGCTGGCGGTGCGGGGCCGGAGCGGACAGTATTTCGATACGGACGGGGAGAGCACCGCGCCGTCAGCGGCGCCAGGCGGCCCCGAAGGCCGGCTTCGCCGGCCGGGAGGGGTCGCCGGCCAGGGGCGTCAGACCCCAGCCGCTTTGAGCACCAGCTCGGTACCGAAGCCGAGCAGGAGCCCGGCGAGCAGCATCCAGGCTACGAGCACGGTGTGACCCATGCGCTGCATCACCTTCACGAGCTGGATGACCACGTAGAGGATCGAGCCGGCTGCGAGCGCGAGGAAGACGACGGAGAGCGCGGTGCTCGTCCACGCCTGGCCGATGAGCGTGCCGACGAAGGTAGGCCCGCCTCCGATCAGCCCGAGGAGGCCGAGGAAGCGCCAGCTCGGGCGCTCGCCGGACAGCGGGGCGACGATGCCGAAGCCTTCGGTCGAGTTGTGCAGGCCGAAGCCGATGATCAGGACGAGCGCGAGGCCGAGCTCACCAGTCGCCCCTGCCTGCCCGATCGCGAGACCCTCGGAGAAGTTGTGCAGGCCGATCCCGGTCGCGATCAGCAGGGCGAGCCAGCGGCCCGGGGACATACCCGCGACCCAGTTCGTCTCGAATTCGGCGGCCGAGGCCGCGCCCGGGCCGAGCATCGATTTGCGCCGCTCGCGCGACATCCACCGCTCGTAGTAGACGAGCGAGAGCAGTCCGATCGCGGCGCCGGCCGCGAACAGGAGCCCGTAGCCGGCGAAGTGGCTCCAGTGACGGCCCGTGACGGCCACCTCGACCGGCTCGAACCCGTGCTGGATCACGTCGATGAGCAGGAAGAGGAGGATCCCCGTCGCGAGCGCGGTCAGGCTTGCCTTGACGGCGGTGCTCGGGCTCTTCAGGCGTCCGAGCGGGAGCCCAAGGAAGATGGTGGAGCCCGCAATCCCCCCGAGCAGTACGATCTGTGCGGTCGACAGTCTCAGTTCCTCCCTGTTGTAAGGCTTACCTTACAAGCAGGGCGGCACTATAGTCGAGCCGAGACTATGGCGCAAGGACACTCGGTCGACGACTACCTCGAGACGATTTACTTCCTCGCGTTCCCGATCGGGGAATACCGCCCCATCACGGGCGGGTCGCTGACACTCGCGTCGCGCGTGGCCGAGATGCTGGGCATCTCGCGCGCATCCGCCGGCGAGATGCTGAAGCGCCTCGAAGCCGAGGATCTGATCGAGCGCGGCGAGCAGAAGGAGGCGCTCCTCACCGCCAAGGGCCGCGAGCGTGCCGAGCGGGTTGTGCGACGGCACCGGCTGATCGAGCGGATGCTGACCGACTTCCTCGGCTATACGGCCGCCGAGGCGCACGTCCACGCCGACGAGCTCGGCGACACCTTCTCGGACGAGATGGTCGAGCGCATCGCCGAGCGGCTCGGGAACCCCGACCGCTGCCCGCACGGCTGGCCGGTGGACACCGTGTTCGAGCAGGAGGAGAACAAGGAGCTCTCGCCGCTCTCGGATCTGGAGCCGGGTGCCCCGGCGACGATCGTCCGGCTCGCCGAGCACGACGGCGAGCTGCTGCACTGGTTCTACGACCACGGCTACGTCCCCGGGTCGGAGATCCGGCTCGAGGATCTCCAGCGCACCGCGGGCCCGCTCGCCGAGAAGGCCGCGGCGGGGCTCTTCGTGCGCGCGGCTTGAAGCTCGCGCTCACCTTCGACGACGGGCCCTCGCAATGGACTCCAGCAGTTCTCGACCTCCTGCGTGAGCACGACGCGCGCGCGACCTTCTTCCTGATCGGCGCCCGCGTGCAGGAGCGACCGGACGCGGTGCGGCAGATCGCCGCGGAGGGCCACGAGGTCGGCAGTCACACGATGACGCACCCGCGGCTCACCGAGATCGGGGACGAGGACGTTCGCCGGGAGATCCTGGACGGCGCCCACGCCGTTGCAGAGGTCCTCGGCGAGCGGCCGAGCCTGTTCCGGGCCCCCGGCTTCCACGCCGACGACCGGGTGCTCGCGATCGTCGCCGAGCTCGAGCTCGATCCGGTCTTCGCCGACGTCGACCCGCAGGACTGGCGCCCCGGGATGGATTCGCACCGCATCTTCGGTCACTCCTTTGTCGGCTGCCGGCACGGAGCGATCATCGACCTGCACGACGGCTACCCGCCGCCGCCCACCCGCTCGCGCGAGGACTGCACGCCGACGGTCGAGGCGCTCAACCACCTCCTGCCAGTGTTAGTGGCGGAGGGCTACGAGCTGGTGACGGTCTCGGAGCTACGCGCCGGCTGACCGGCGGCGTCGCGGAGCGCGTCGGCCTTGTCGGTGCGCTCCCACGTGAAGTCGTGGTCGTCGCGGCCGAAGTGGCCGTACGCGGCGGTCTTGGAGTAGATCGGCCGCTTGAGGTCGAGATCGCGCAGGATCGCTCCCGGGCGCAGGTCGAAATGCTCGGCCACGAGCTGTTCGATCCGCCACTCCGGGATCCGCCCCGTTCCGAACGTCCGGACGGAGATCGAGACCGGATGCGCGACGCCGATCGCGTACGCAACGTTGACCTCGCAGCGGTCTGCCAGCTCGGCGGCGACGATGTTCTTCGCCACGTAGCGGGCGGCATAGGCCGCTGAGCGGTCGACCTTGGTCGGATCCTTGCCCGAGAAGGCGCCGCCGCCGTGGCGCCCGGCGCCGCCGTAGGTGTCGACGATGATCTTGCGCCCGGTCAGCCCGGTGTCTCCCATCGGCCCGCCGAGGACGAACTTGCCCGTCGGGTTGACGTAGACGAAGTCGCGCTCCTCGAAGCGCTTCTCGTCGTACAGGCTGCGGGGCAGGACGGGCCTGATTACGCGCTCGATCAGGTCGGGCTTGATCAGCGCCTCTGCGTCGATCCCGTCCGCGTGCTGGGTGGAGATGAGGACGCGCTCGATCTCGACGGGGCGCTCGTTGCCGTGCTCGTCGATCTCGTAGCGGACGGTCACCTGAGCCTTGCCGTCCGGCCGGAGGTACAGAAGCTCGTCGGCCTTCCTCACCTCGGCCAGCCGTTTGCACAGCTTGTGCGCGAGCATGATCGGGAGCGGCATCAGCTCCTCGGTCTCGCGACATGCGTAGCCGAACATCATTCCCTGGTCGCCCGCGCCCAGCCGGTCGAGCGGATCGTCGTCACCGGGGTCATGCTGTACTTCGTAGGCGGTGTCGACACCCTGCGCGATGTCGGGCGACTGCTCGTCGATCGCCACGACCACGCCGCACGTGTGCGCGTCGAAGCCGAAGTCGGAGCGCGTGTAGCCGATGTCGGCC
>JACDER010000200.1 GCA_013816275.1 Actinomycetota bacterium
CCGGAAGATCGGAGCGCTGCCTGACTCGCCGGCAGATCTCGATCCCGTCGATGTCGGGCAGCATCAGATCGAGGACGACCAGGTCGGGGGGATCGGACGCGACCAGGGCCAGCGCTTCTCCTCCGGTCGCGGCGGTGCGCACGGTATACCCGGCGTTCTTGAGGTACATGGCGACGAACGAGGCGATCGAGGTCTCGTCCTCGACGACCAGGATGGCCTGTCCCTTGCTGTCTTTCACGGCAGGTTGACGCGGCGCGGCTGCCGCGGCGGCTTCGGCGGGGCGACCTGGAGCTTGATCCGCTCGGTCGGGTCGACGGGAATCGCCTCGAACGGCGAGCCGCTCAGCGAGAAGAACCCGTTCGAATCGAACCGGTCGTCGCCGTCGAAGGCGACCCAGCCGCGGCCGACCGCGCTCAGGTGGATGCCCGTTCCTTCGAAGCGGAGCCGATAGGAGCCGTCCATCATCCGGTAGCGGATGTCCTGGCCCTTGTAGACGGTCGTCGCGTCGTTCAACTGCTGCGGCTTCTGGGGACGGAGCCGTCCGCGGACGAGGGGTGCGTTCTCGTCGTACGGGTCGTTGTCGGTCAGGGTCAGCTTGCCGCTCGCCATCCAGCCGATCACGGCTCCCTTGACCTGGAGCACGATCACGCCGCGACCGTTCCGGATCACGAGCGTGCCGTCGCCGGGCGGCGTGGGACGCGCGAACGAGACCGCGGGAACCGCGAGCACGAGGGTGAGAACCACGAGGCCGAGCCGGCGCATGACGAGAAGAAGTATCGCCTCACGAATTGTGGGCCTGTTCAGGGGCCTGTAAAGAAAATGTAAGGGTCGTCTACAGTCAGGACGTGGACGAGATCCTGTCCTTCGGGACGATCGCGCTGGTGGTTGCGGCGGGATTCCTGCTCGCGCTCGCCGTGATCAAGCTCACCGAGCGGTTCCCGATTCCGAGCCCGGCGCTCTTCCTGCTCATCGGCGCGCTCATCTCGTTCCCGGAGGTCTATAGCCACCTCAGCGTGAAGACGGCCGAGCGCATCGGCGTCGTCGCGCTGGTCCTGATCCTGTTCGACGGCGGGATGCACGTTGGCTGGAAGCGGTTCAGGAGGGCCGCATTCCCGATCGCCTCGCTGGGAGTGGTCGGGACGTTCGCCACGGCGGCCCTGGTGGCCGTGACGGCCCATTACCTGTTCGACTTCAGCTGGATCCTCGCCTGGATCCTGGGCGCGGCGGTCGCGCCTACCGATCCCGCCGTCATGTTCTCCGTCCTCGGAAACCGCGAGGTCGGCGGCCGCTCCGGCACGATCCTCGAAGGGGAGTCCGGCGCGAACGACCCAGTCGGGATCGCCTTGATGATCGCGATCCTCGACTACGCGACCAGCAGCCACGGATCGTTCTGGAGCGGGATCGGGAACTTCGCGCTCTCCATGGTCGTCGGGCTCGCCGTCGGCGCGGTCGGGGCACTACTGCTGATGACCCTGATGCGGCGGATCTCGCTCCCCGGCGAGGGCCTCTACCCGATCCGGACGCTCGTCTTCGCCTTCGTCATCTACGGCGTCGCGACCGTCGCCCACGGCTCGGGCTTCCTCGCGGTCTTCGTCGCCGGCCTGCTCATCTCCGACGTCCGGGCGCCGTTCAAGGGCGAGATCGAGAACTTCCACAAGTCGCTGGCGGCCCTGAGCGAGATCGCGGTCTTCGCAGTCCTCGGCCTCACGCTCCACCTCTCGAGCCTCGGCCCGACCTCGGTCTGGCTGGACGGGCTGCTGATCGCGCTGTTCCTCGCCTTCGTCATCCGGCCGATCGTCGTCGGGCCCTTGCTCCTTCCCGTCCGGCTCAGGCTCGGCGAGCGGATCTTCGTCATGTGGGGCGGCCTGAAGGGAGCCGTCCCGATCCTGCTCGGCATCCTGGTTCTGCTCGGAGGTGTGAACGGAGCGTCTCGCGTCTACGGGATCATCTTCGTCGTGGTCGCATTCTCGGTCGTGGTCCAGGGGTCGACGATGCCGTTCCTGGCACGGAGGCTCGGAGTGCCCATGCGCTCGGTCGTGTCCACGCAAGACCAGTTCGAGAGGCGGAAGTGAAGGCGCTCTTCCTCGGCCTCTCGCTGCTCCTCCCGCATGGCGGGCCGGCGGTCCACGGCCTCCGGGTCTCGAACGGCGACTCTCCCTTCCAGGGCGACCGCCGCCTGCTGACGACCGTGAGCCCGAACGGCGACGGCTTCCGCGACGCTGCGATCGTCTCCTTCCGACTCGACCGCGCGGCGACGGTCCGGATGGACGCCGTGCGCACCGACACGATCCGGAGCACGCGGCCCGCGTCGCAGATCGTCTGGTCGAAGTCGGTGAGGCTCGAGGCCGGCCGGCACCGCCTCGTCTGGCAACCGGCCCGGACGACGCCGCCGCGCACCTACATCCTGCGGCTCACGCTCCGCGGAGCGGGCGGCGTGCGGCGCTACGGCGACTACCTGCCCTCCGGCCACACGCGCGTCGACGCTCCGATCGTCCGCGTGCAGGGGATCGACGCCGGGTTCACCCGCCGGAGCTACGCGCCCGGACAGCAGGCGCAGCTCTCACTCGCGACCGACGCGCGAACCCTCCGCTTGCAGGTGTTCTACTTCCGCTTCCAGCGCCCGGGCGAGCTCGATCCGAAGACGAGCGGCAACGCGATGACCGCGCCGCTACGACTGAGCTGGGCCTACAGGCGAAGCGCGCCTCGCCTCGTCCGCTTCGTGCGCGCCGGCGACTGGCCGAGCGGCCTCTACTTCCTGCGCGCGTCGTCGCCGGACGGACGCCTCTCGTACGCCCCATTCGTGGTGCACCCGCGCGTGTTCGGCTCCCAGTCGCGCGTCGCCGTCGTCCTCTCCACGAACACCTGGCAGGCCTACAACTTCCGTGATGCGAACGGCGACGGCTGGGGCGACTCCTGGTACGTCTCGAGCGCGATCCGCTCGGTCGACCTCAGCCGGCCCTACCTCGACTTCGGCGTCCCGTTCCGCTTCCGCGACTGGGACCTCAACTTCATCTCGTGGCTGAACCGGGCCGGAAAGCAGGTCGAGTACCTCTCCGACGACGACCTCGAGCGCTTCAAGAGCGGGGACGAGCTGGCGGCCGCGTACGACCTCGTTGTCTTCCCCGGCCACGCCGAGTACGTCGCCAGGCACGCCTACGATGTGGTCGAGCACTATCGCGACCTGGGCGGGAATCTGATGTTCCTGGCCGCGAACAACTTCTTCTGGAGCGTGACGCGGGACGGGCAGCGCCTCGTCAAGGGCAAGCAGTGGCGCACGCGCGGCCGGCCCGAGGCGGGACTCGTCGGCGTGCAGTACGCGGGCTCGAATCACGGGCAGAACCAGGCCGGGTTCGTCGTCGCGGGCGCGTCGGCGGCGCCCTGGGCGTTCGCGGGAACGGGCCTGGTCGACGGCGACTCGTTCGGCCGGTACGGGATCGAGATCGACGAGCGAAACGAGGCCTCGCCGCCGGGGACGCAGGTGCTGGCCCGGATCCCGAACATCCTCCCGAACGCGGGACGCTCCGCAGAGATGACGTACTACGAGACGCCGGCTGGCGCGAAGGTGTTTGCCGCGGGGGCGCTCAACTTTGCCGCGTCGGTCGACCAGCCCGTCGTCTCCCAGCTGCTCGAGA
>JACDER010000201.1 GCA_013816275.1 Actinomycetota bacterium
ATCGACCGTGCCGTGGAAGGTATGGCCGCCGAACAGAGGCCAGTCGGAGTCCTCCTGGATCTTCATCGTCCACGGCTCCGTGTACGGGTCCTCGCCGCAGAACCGCGCGTCGATCACCTCGTACTGGCTATAGGAGGTGCCGTAGACGATGTCGTGCACCTCACCGCGATACTTGAGACCGCTGAAGCGGTAGCCGACGACCTGCTTGAAGGGCAGCGCACCGAGGCCGCGGCCAAGCTCTGAGAGGCCCTCGACGTCCAGCACGTAGGGGGCGGCCGCCCCGGTCGCCAGGAACCGGCGGTTCGCCGCCTTGACCTTGACCTTTACCTTCCCCCCCTTTGCAGTCACCTTGCCCGTGGGGCTCACGACCTGGAGCCCGTTGCGGCCGCTCAGCTCGACGTCCTCGTCGGTCTTCGCGCCGCGGATGCTCTGGATATTGACCTCGACCTCGCGCTCCTGGCCCGGCTTCAGCGTCCCGAGCCCGGTTCCCGTCACCTTCTTGCACGCCGCCTTGTCGAGCCAGATCTTCTGGGCGTCCACGAGCCAGAGATCCGCCTTCTGCTTCGCGAGCAGGATCGCTTTGTACATGGCGGCGGCGACCTTCTGCTGCGTCTTCGCATCCAGCTTCCCGGTCAGATCTACGCTCGCGATGTCTGAGGGCGTGAGGATCTTCCCCGGCTTCGCGGCGCCCTTGTTCGTATGCCCGGCCGCAGTCCAGCCGCCGCCTTCGGAGAAGAAGTTCGCCGTCAGGGTGTAGTCGAGCAAGGCGCCCTTCTTCCCCACCTTCGCCTTCACCAGCACCTTGACGGTGGCGACGTTCTCCGTCGACTGGCCGAAGAGGCCGTCGACCGTGCGCTCGACCGAGTACGAGGCGGTCGCCTCGACGACGCCGCCGGCCTGCGGACACGGGTCGCCGTTGAACTCCTCCGCCACGCGTAGCTGGTACTCGCCCGAGCCTCCCGCCGCGAGGAGCGTCCCCTTCGTCTCGGCCTTCCGCTCTTGCTCCCCGCCGACCTTCTCCTTCCAGCTCTCCACCCGCTCGGCCTGCTTCTGCACCCAGCCGATCGGCGTCTTCGAGACGTCGAGGCCGAGCGTCTCGTCGAGGAACTTCGTCCGGTTGGCCGGCGGCGTGGGCTCCCGCGGGACGAGCGGTTTTCCGACCGACCGGCTCGCCGCGAGGAGCGCGACGTCGAAGGCGAACACTCCCTCCGCGTGCTTTCCGAGCACTCCGGCGGCAGCTTTCGTCGAACCGCGCCAGAGGCTCTTGTCGGCGCTCGCGCGCACCAGCAGATCGGCCAGATCCGTCCCGGGAGCGAGCCGGCCGAGCGCGCGGGCGGACATGCAGGTCCGCTTCTTCTTGACGAGGACCGTGACCTGCGCCTTCGTGCAACCCTTCTTCGGCTTCGCCGCGGTTGCCGGCGACGACATCCCTAAGGCGAGCGCAGCCGCGGCCGCGATGGTCAGCGTGAACTGGCGGTGGTGAAGACCCCTCGACACCAAGTTCACACAGTAGCCCAGGTCGGGGCCGCTCGATTCAGCTTTGGTGCTCGTCGGGCGGCTCGTCCTCGGCCAGCCGCCGCTGCAAGACCGAGCGGCTCAGCACTCCCACGAGTCGTCCGCCGTCGACTACCGGAACCCGCTCCGCGTCGTGCTCCTCCAGGAAACGGAACGCCACGTCGAGCTGCTCCGACGAATCGATCGTGTAGTGCGGCTCCTCAGCGATCTCGCCGAGCGGCGTCTCCCGGGGATCGCGCCCCAGGGCGACGACCTCGCGCACCAGCGTCTTCCGCGTGACGACCCCGGTCAGATTCCCGCTGTCATCACAGACGAAGACCGCGCGCACCTCGGGCCGGGCCAGCAGCGCGCCCGCCTCCTGGGCGGTCGCATCCGCCGCGAGCCAGGGAGGCTCCGGCACCATCGCATCGCGGACGAGACTCACCATCAGGGATAGATGCCGCGCGCGGTCAGCGCGCCGGCAACCTCACGGATCCCGGCAACCAGCGCCGCGCTTCGCAGCGTCAGGCCCCTCTCCTCCGAGAGCCCCCACACCCGGTCGAACGCATCGGTCATCTTCTCGCGCAGTTTGAACCGAGTCTCGTCGCGATTCCAGAACAACCGTCCCAGATCCTGCACCCACTCGAAGTAGGAGACGGTCACCCCGCCTGCGTTCGTGAGGATGTCGGGGAGGACGAGGATGCCGCGGTCGGCCAGGATCTCGTCCCCCTCGAGCGTCGTCGGCCCGTTGGCGCCCTCGGCCACCATCGCCGCCTTCACGTCGCCTGCGTTCTCGGCCGTCACCTGCTCCTCGAGCGCCGCCAGCACGAGCACATCGCACGGCAGCTCGAGCAGCTCGTCGTTCGTGACCGCCTCTGCGCCGGGGAACTCGATCAGGTCGTGTCGGTGGAGATGGATCCACTCGGTGACCGCCTCCAGATCGAGCCCGCCCTCCGCATATGCCCCTCCGGAGACATCCGAGACAGCCACGACCCGAGCTCCGCGCTCGACCAGCTCAGCTGCGGCGACCGCGCCGACCTTCCCGAATCCCTGCACGACGCACCGCATCCCGTCGAGCGACCACCCGAGCCGCTCGCACGCGCGCTCGATCACCATCACGACCCCCGCCCCGGTGGCCTCGGCGCGAAACACCGCGCCTCCGATCGAGATCGGCTTGCCGGTCACGACCTCGGGCACGGCGTAGCCCTTCTGCATCGAGTACGTGTCCATCATCCAGGCCATTGTCTGCTCGTCGGTGGCCATGTCGGGCGCGGGGATGTCCTCCTGCGGCCCGATCACCGACATCATCTCGGACGTATAGCGGCGCGTCATCCGCTGGAGCTCGGCGATCGACATCTCGCGCGGATTGCAGCGGACGCCCCCCTTGGCGCCGCCGAACGGGAGGCGGAGGAGCGAGCACTTCCAGGTCATCCACATGGCGAGCGCGGCGCACTCACCGAGCGAGACATGCGGGTCGTAGCGGATGCCGCCCTTCGTCGGCCCGAGGACGCTCGAATGCTGCACGCGATAGGCCGGGAGGACGTGCCACTTGTCGTCGTCCATCCGCACCGGCATGCTCACCATCGTCGCGCGCTCGGGGAAGCGCAGGCGCTCGGCGACGGCATCGCCGACGTCAGCGTACGGAAGCGCCTGCTCGTACTGGGTGCGCGCGGTGTTGAAGAGCGGCGTATCCCACTCGAGCGGTGCCTGCTCGACCGTTTCGGCCACGTCTGGAGTCTAGGTATGGTCGCCTGGTGGCGCTGTCGGGCTCATGTCTGTGCGGCGGGGTGCGATTCGAGATCACCACCCCGTTTCTGCGCGCAAACCACTGCCACTGCTCCCGCTGCCGCAAGCATTCCGGGGCGTTCGGCGGGACGCAGGGACGCGTCGCGCGCGAGGGCTTCACGCTCCTCCAGGGAGAGGAGCTGATCCGCGTCTTCCGCCCGGACGGCGGCGCGGTCAAGGCGTTCTGCTCGGTCTGCGGCTCGAGCCTCTTCGGAGGGGCGTGGCCGGACGGGGACGAGGTCTCGATCCGGCTCGGCGCCCTCGACGGCGATCCGGACATCCGCCCGCAGTACCACTCGTTCGTCAGCTCGGCCGCGCCTTGGGACACGGT
>JACDER010000202.1 GCA_013816275.1 Actinomycetota bacterium
CTGGTGCATGTACTGCGAGCGGTTCGCTGCGAAGTGTGGATCAACGCTCGGCATCTCTCCGAGGCGCCGGAACCCGATCACGTGACAGATGACGAACGCGCCGGTGACCGCGAGAAACAGCAACGCGACCGTCGCCACGATCCGCTCGAGCGCGTAGCGGCGAAACCTCATATCGGGATTCTTGCGCCCTCTGAGAGTTATTGCCCGCCGGCAGCCGCCCAGCAGCTCACGTTGCCCACGCACCGCTCCAGCGCTTCGAGCCGGGAGTGCAGGGCCCCGCGGACGAGCGGCTTCAGGAGCTTGGCGGAGTTAGTCAGCTGGTACGGGTCCTTCTTGAGGTCGTAGTACTCCTCTTCGCCGTTCGAGTACTGGATGTAGGTAGCGCGTTCGGTGCGGAGCGCCCTGTACGAGATGGGGTTGCCCGCCGACGGCCCGGGGAAGTCCGGGTCGCCACGGGTCACGTCCGGCCCGTGGTGCTCGACCAGAACCGCGGTCCGCCAGCCGGTGACCGTCTGACCGGAGAGCAGCGGCAGCAGGCTGCGCCCGTCGACCGCAAGCGGAATGGGCGACCCTGCAAGCTGTGCGAACGTGGGGTAGAGGTCGATCGTCGAGGTCATGTGAGGAAGCTTGCTCCTGCGCGGCACTCCCGGCCCCGTGACGATCAGCGGCACGTGGATGTCGGTCTCGAACGCGGTCTGCTTGCCTGCCGCGAGCCTGTGCTCTCCCAGGTGCAGGCCGTTGTCGGAGGTGAAGAAGATGTAGGTGTTCGAGAGCTGACCCCGTGCGCGGAGCGCGTCCTGAAGCTGTCCGAGCAGCTCGTCGACCGACTGCACTGCCTGCACGCGCTTGCGGAAGACCTCGTCGATCGTCGACACCTCGAGCGACCGCAGCGACCGGCGGTGCTTGAGCCATGACGGCTTGTCCGACAGGTCGGACTCGTTGAACGCCGGGGTCCTCGGAGCCTTGAGGTTCAGGTACATCGTCTCGTGGCGCGGAGCCGGGGTATAGGGGCTGTGTGGCGCGAACGGCGCGATCTCGAGGAAGAACGGCTTCCTGCCGTTCGTGACACGGTTGATGAACTCCACACCCTTGGCCGCCAGGACGTCGGTCACGTATTGCTCCGGACTGTGGCCGTAGTTGCGAAGGCGGTGGTTCTCGTTCAGGAGGTAGTCGAAGCCCGTGTACCCCTTGCCGGCGACGTCCCATTCATCCCACCCCGGCGGAACGTACGCGGGGGCGCCGTCGACCAGTCGGGTCGGCGTGTACTCGTTCAGATACTTGCCCATCAGCGCGGTCGTGTATCCGGAAGAGCGCAGCCGCGTGGCGAACGTCTCGCGCTCGAGGCCCGAGTCGTGGAAGCGCGCGAAGCCGCCTTCGCGGCCTCCGTTGGTGTAGATCCCCGTGTTGTGCGGGAACTTGCCGGTGAGGATCGACGCGCGAGAGGGGCAGCAGAGCGAGTTCGAGACGAAGAACCGGGAGAACGTCGTCCCCTCAGCCTGCAGCTGGCGGAGGCGTGGCATGTACTGGACCAGGTTCCAGGACAGGTCGTCGGTCACGATGAACACGATGTTCGGCCGGCGCGGGCTCGCCGACGATCCCTGGCCGGCGCCGGCGGCGACCGCGAGCGAGACCACGAGGGTGAGGAGTGCGAGAATGCGCATTCCGGTGGTAGGACGTTCGGAGACCGTCATGGATAGTAGGGATCGGGTCGGCATCAGTCTCGATGAGCTCCAGCTTGCGGCACGCAACCACGGTATGCCCCTGGAAGCGCTTCGTTATCCCATTACGCCGATCGGCCTCCACTACCTCCTCATCCACTACGACATCCCGCTGGCCGACGATCTCGACTGGACGCTGGAAATCGGTGGGCTCGTCGACCGGCCGTCGACGATCACGCTCGGGCACCTGAAGGCGAGGCCCGCCGAGGAGATCACCGTCACGATGGAGTGCGCGGGGAACGGACGCGCTCGTCTCGACCCCCGTCCGGTCAGCCAGCCCTGGCTGCTGGAGGCCGTAGGAACCGCGCGGTGGCGCGGCGCGCCGCTTCGGCCCCTCCTCGAGGAGGCGGAGATCGGCGAGGGAGCGGTCGAGGTGCTGTTCACGGGCGCCGACCACGGCCGGGAGGGCGGCATCGACCAGCAGTTCCAGCGCAGCCTGTCGCTCGAGGACGCGCTGGAGAGCGACGCGATCCTCGCCTACGAGATGAACGGAGTGCCGCTTCCGCCGCAGCACGGCTTCCCGCTCAGGCTCGTCGTTCCCGGCTGGTACGGGATGGCGAGCGTCAAGTGGCTGGCGCGGATCGATCTCTTGGAGGCGCCGTTCTCCGGGTATCAGCAGGAGCAGTCCTACCGGCTACGTCAGCATGAGGACGAGCCGGGTGAGCCGCTCACGCGGATGCTTCCTCGCTCGCTGATGGTTCCTCCGGGCCGCCCTGATTTCCTCACGCGCGAGCGGATTGTCGACTCCGGTCCGAATGTGCTGGACGGGCGAGCCTGGTCCGGCCTCGGCGAGGTCGCCTCGGTGCAGGTGAGCACCGACGGCGGCAGGAGCTGGGACGGGGCGGCGGTCGACGGCGTCGACTCAGGACGGTGGGCTTGGCGGGGCTGGAGCTTCCGCTGGACGGCGGAGCCGGGTACGTACGAGCTCTGTTGTCGCGCTCGCGACTCGGCCGGAAACGAACAGCCTCTCGAGCCGCCGTGGAACCTGGGCGGCTACGCGAACAACTCGGTCCAGCGCATTCCCGTCACCGTCGTTTGAGCAGCTCCCGCGCGAAGCTGCCGCCGCCGATCACTCGCTCTGCGCCGCGTCCGGCCAGCTCCCTGAGCTCGCGGTCGGAGGTCACGAGCCAGTAGGGGGAAAATCGGGCCGCCTCGCGGATCAGCCACTCGTCAGCGGTCTCGCCCTCACGCTCGAACACGACGACCACGTCAACTTCGTGCTCCCTGGCCCAGTCTTCGGACAGAGCGACGAGCTCGTCGCCTGGGATGTTCGGCCAGATCGAGCGCCGGACGTTCTCAGCGTCGACGAGAACGGTGCGCTGAGTGCTAGCGTCCGGCGGCTGCGAAGCCGGCGTGGCAGCCCTCCGTGCCGGCCGCCTCGGCATCGGCTCCTCCGCGCGCTCGCTTCGCCCAGTACCTGCCCACCGCGATCGCGACCGCGTCCTTGTTCCGCTTGACGTGGAACTTCTGAGCGAGGTCGACCAGCTGGATCGAGCCGCAGTCCGTGTAGGAGCGCTCGTACGCCGCGTTCGCGGCCGCGCTCGTCGTCTGGGTCGGAGTAGATTGCGTTGTCGGCGCCGAGGAGCCGCCGCAGCCGGCGAGCAGAGCCGCCGCGGCGAATGAGGCTGAGATCAGCGAGAACGGGCGCATCATGCGGTTCCGACGACCTGGACCTGCCAGCGCCGGTCGCGCTCGCGGTCGAGCTCGATGAAGAGAACGCGCTGCCAGGTTCCGAGTTGGAGCTCGCCCTCGCGGACGGGGACGGACTCGCCGGCAGTCCCGAGCAGCATGGCCATGCAGTGGGAGTGGCCGTTGCCGACCTCCATGTCCTCGGGGCAGATGTTCTCGGTGCGGCGGTCCCAGTCGTCGTGCGCGTAGTAGGTCTCG
>JACDER010000019.1 GCA_013816275.1 Actinomycetota bacterium
GTGCCAGGCACGTGCCTGGCACGTGACAGGCACCCTTGAGGGTGGTTGAGGGTTAGACGGCGAGCAGCGGGTTCGAGGCGAGGAACTCGCGCGTCACGAAGAACGACTCGCGCGTCAGCGCACGGGTCTTCCGGCTGAAGATCACCGACAGCTCGCGCCGGCCGTCCAGGTAGTGGACGAACACCTTGATCGTCGAGGCATCGATGTGCAGCTCGTTCCACGAGGGCGGCGTCGAGGCCCGCACGCGGTGTGTCCCCGCCGTCCCGGAGTTGCAGATCAGCATCCCGTTCAGCCCCCAGAAGTACGGGACGTGCTTGTGGCCGCAGAGCACAACGTCCACGTCCAGCGTCGTCAGCGTCAGCAGCAGATCTCCCGCATCGAGAACGATGTTCCGCTCCCTCCCGGTTGCGGGGATTGGCACGAGGTGGTGATGGACGGCGAGTATGCGGATGTCGTTCGGCTCGTCGAACTGCTCCGCGATCCACGGATAGCGATCACGTCCGATCCGGCCCTCGTTCACATCCGGCTCGGAGGAATCGAGCCCCGCGATCGTGAACCCGGTCGCCTGCATCCGCTCGGCCCGCTCAGGATCGAACGCGTTCCGGAATCGTGAGTACGGCTCGCCGAACAGGCGCTCGAAGTGGACGTACCCGACGTTCCGGGCGTCGTGGTTGCCCGGGATTATCACCTTGGGGAACTCGATCTGCTCGATCCACCGAGCCGCCTGCTCGTACTCCCACTCGTACCCGGCCGTGGTCAGGTCGCCCGCGAGCACGACCACGTCCGGATCGACCGTCCGCACACGCTCGAGAATCGCGTCCATCTGCTCCTCCGCCAGGCTGAGCGGGCCGCCGAAGTGGAGGTCGGAGAGCTGGGCGATGCGCAGCGGGAAGCGCGCGAGTCCGGTCCAGGTGGTCATTTAGGCTTGGACCATCGTGATTGAAGACGGGGACAAACCCGAGCCGCGAACCCGCGCGGACCATTCCCACACGCTCGTCAAGGCGCTCCAGGCCGTTCCGAGCCTCGGGATCTGCGACGAGCGGACGCTTCTCGAGATCGTCGGTGACTCGGTCAACCTCGTCTGGCCAGCGGGCCACAAGGTGTTCGAACCGGGGACGCCCTCCAGCGGGCTGTTCATCGTCCTCTCGGGCCGCGTGCGGGTTCTCCGAGACGGCGGTGACGAGCTCGCGGAGCTCGGTCCCGGAGAGCACTTCGGCGAGCTGTCCCTGCTCCTCGGAACCATGCACCAGCACGCCGTCGAGGCACTCGAGGACACCGAGCTGATGGTCGTGCCCAAGGAGCGCTTCGACGCGCTCGTTGGCGACAACCCTCGTCTCGCCGGCGAGATCCGGCGGAAAGCCGAGGAGCGCATGGCGATGAACCGGGGCGACGCGCCCACCGACTAGCTGGCCTCCAGCCGCTCCTTGATCGCCTTCATCTGCTCGGCCGTGTTCTTGTTCAGGTACTCCTCGGCCTGCTCGTCGTTCGCAGGCGCCGACGGCTTCATCGAGAACTCCTGAACCCATCGCATCTTCGTACCGCCGTTCTCGGGCTCGAAGTACCACTCGATGTTCATGAACTCGAACGGGCCGGTCTCGATCCGGTGCGATTTGGACGTGTAGCTCGCGGGGTCCATCGTCCGCTCGGAGACCCAGCTCCAGACCTGCCCGTCGTACTCCGGGTCGGGATGCGTCGTCAGGCGGAACTTCACCGTGTTCCCCTCACGCTCCAGAACCTCGACGTTGGCGTATTCGGTGAACAGGTTCGTCCAGTTCTCGAGGTCGTTCATGCGGTCCCAGACCTCGTCCAGCGGCTTGTCGATGACGACCGCGTTGTCGGTTCGCGCCATGGCTACCCCTCCTCGCTCAGCCGGCGGTTCGTGTACTCGATCGCCTCGCCGATCGACGTGATGTGCTCGGCGTCCTCGTCGGGGATCTGGAACCCGTACTCCTGCTGCATCGCGAGCTGGATCTCGACGAACGCGAGCGAGTCGAGCCCGAGGTCCTCGAACGACTGACTTTGATCCTTGACCGAGTCCTCGGGGACGCCGATCCGGTTGACGAGAATGTTCTTCGCGTCCTCGAACGTGAACTCACGAGCGGCCATGTAGTACCTCCTTGGGTGTCGGGCGGGCTAGGGCTTGCAATGCTGGAAGCTGCTCCTCGGCGGCCTTGCGGCCGGCCTCGAAGAACAGGTCGGCGAGATGGAAGTCGCGCCAGCTCGACGGCCCGAAGCGCGGCGTGATCGGAACGTCGGCGCGCGCGGCGTGCCGTTCGCTCGAGTCCAGTTGGGCGACGTCCATCACTTCGAGCAAGGTGTCGAGCATACGCGAGCGCAGGCCCCGGGTCGGCTCAGCGGGCGGAACCTCTCCGGGCCAGGCGTCGAGCGTCTGGCGGCTGAGGATGTTGACGGCGACGGTGACGTCGGCCCCGGCCTCCGCGACCGCGTCGGTCGGGACCGGAACGAGCGCCAGCCCGTCCACCAGCCGCTTCCCGTCCTGTTCCTGCGGCGGAAACATGCCCGCCAGCGCCGTCGCGGCGAGCAGCGCTTCCCAGAGCGTGCCCTCGGTGATGGGCGCGGGCGCCTGCGCATTCAGGTCGACCGTCATCGCGACGAACGGGACGAGGAGATCGTCGAAGGTCTTGTCGGAGGTCGTCTCGCGCAGAAGGCGCGTCATCGCTTCGAGCCCGGTCGACCCGCCGGTGAGCGAGAGCTTGAAGATCTCGTCGATCGTGTCGGACGCGAACGCCTCTCGCATGGTGGCCTCGATCTCGTGCGAGTCGCGGCCGAGCGCGATCCACGCTCCTACCATCGCGCCGATGCTGGAGCCGGAGACGTAGTCGACGGTGTATCCGGCCTCCTCGAGCACCCGCAGCGCCCCGACGTGCGCGTAGCCCTTGGCGCCGCCTGCACCGAGCGCTAGCCCGAGCTTCGTCCTCGCGATGTGACGGCCGAGCCGGGCGACGTCGGCGGGCGGCGCGTCGAGGGTCATGGTGCGGTCGGCCGCCTCCTCGGCCGCCGCCGAGCAAGGCCCCGCGACGATCACGACCGTGCCGTTCTTCGCGAGGAGGTCGTCGAGCGTCTCGAGGCCCTGGGGCGAGTCGCGCACGTCGACCAGGGCGACGGGACGCGGGCTCGAGGCCTCGGTCGCGGAGATCACGTCCGGCACGGCCGAAGCGGCCGCATCCGAAACGAGGAGCGCCACGGCCTCACCACGCACTCTGGTATCCCCCACGCGGGCCGTCGTGGCCGCGAGCCGGTCGCTCAGGATCCGGGTCAGGTTCCCGAGGATGCGAGGCTGCTCCGCGATCACCGCGGCCACCCCGGAGCGCGAAAGCTCGAGAGCCGTCGTCGGCACTGCCGCGACCACCGTCGCCGAGCGTGGCTCTCCCGACACGAGCGACATCTCGCCGATCACGTCACCGCGCCGCAGCCGGGCCACGGGCCGGCCTTCCCGGAGGACGCGCGCGAATCCGTCGACGATCAGGAAGAGGCTCTCCCCGGCCTCCCCCTCGCGGCAGATGACGTCCCCGGCGGCAAAGTCCTTGCGGCGCATGGCCGCCTCGAGGTCGGCCAGCGCGGAGGGATCGAGGCCTGCGAACAGCGGGTTTCGGGAGAGGACGTCAATCATCCGGCGAGGGCTTTTCGATCGGGCTTTCCAGACGGCAAGAGAGGCAGCTCAGGGAGGATCTCGATCGCGTAAGGCACCTTATAACCGGCGATCCTCGAGCGGGCAAAGGCGATCAGGTCGCGGGCGTTCAGCTCCGCGCCCGGGCGCGGTGAGACGTAGGCGGCGAGTGCCTCGCCCATGCGCTCGTCCGGAACACCGAGCACCGCTGCGTTCCCGACGTCGGGGTGCGCGAGCAGTGCCGCCTCGACCTCGGCCGGCACCACGTTGAAGCCCCCGACGTGGACGATTTCCTTCGCGCGCCCGACGATGCTCACGTAGCCGTCGTCGATCTCGGCCAGGTCGCCGGTCCGGAACCAGCCGTCGCGGAAGGCCTGCTCTGTCTCCTCCGGCCTCCGGTAGTAGCCCGGAGTCAGATGAGGCCCGCTGACCTCGAGCTCGCCTTCGGTGATGCGCGCATCGTAGGCCGGAGCCACCCTGCCCACCGTCGTGAACCGCTTCTCCGGCGGGTCGTCCTGGAGCACGCAGGTGACGGCGCCTGTCTCGGAGAGGCCGTAGCAGTTGAGGATCCTCGTCCCGCGCTCGTCCAGCGCCTCCAGCAGGTCGGGCGGGCACGGAGCACCGGCGACGAGCCCCGTCCGGATGCCCGGAATCCCCTCTGGCCGCGCCTTCAGGAGCGTGCGGAAGAGCGTGGGCGAGCCGTGGAGGACGGTGGCGCGGCGCGCCTCCAGCGCGCGCAGGAGCGGTGCGGGCGAGAAGCTCGAGTCGACCAGGATCCCCTCGGCGCCGGCCGCGACCGCCGCGTGCATGCACGTGAGCCCGAATGCATGCGAAATCGGAACAATCAAGGCGCAGCGGTCGTCCGGGCCGAGCCCGAGCGTATCGGCCAGGAACCGGGACCCCTCGACCTCGCGGACGTGCTTGACGAGCACGCCCTTCGGGATGCCGGTCGTTCCGGACGTGTACAGGATGGCCGCTGTCTCCTCGCCAAGCGGCTCCGGGACTGCTCTGGTGCCAGGCACGTGCCTGGCACCGCGGGTGTCCCCTTGGGACAGGAGGAGTGTGGAAACGCTCGGTGGCAGCAAGCCCGGCAGGACGTCCGCGAAGGAGTAGCCGCCGTGCGCTGAGACGGACACGACGACGACCGGCTCGGCGTCCGCGAGCATCAGCTCGAGCTCACGTTCGCGCAGGCGCGAGCTGAGCGGGACAGCCACGGCGCCCAGCCGCCAGGCGGCGAATAGCCCGGCGACGAGATCCGTCGAGTTAGGCGCGATGAAGGCAACCCTCTGGCCGCGCAGGTCGCCGACCGCTCCTATCGCCTCCTCGAGCCTGGCGGAGAGCTCACGCAGCTCGCCGTACGACAGGACTTCATCGCCCGCGGAGAGCGCGGGCCGGTCGGCTGGAGCCTCCTCGAGGAGGCTTGCGATCACGGCTTGCGGAGTACCAGCGAGCTGTTGAAGCCCCCGAACCCGCGGGCGTTGACGAGCACCGTGCCGACCTCTGCCTCGGTCGCCTTCGTGACAAATGCGAGGTCGCAGCCCTCGGCCGGCTTGTCGACGTTGATCGTCGGAGGCAGGACGCCGTCACGCATCGCGAAGACCGCGGCGGCCACGTCTAGCGGTGCTCCGCCCCCGTAGAGCCGGCCGGTCGCCGTCTTCGGCGCGGTGACGGGGACAGGCCGCCCGAACACCTTCTTGATCGCGTCGGCTTCGGCCCGGTCGGCCTCGGGAACGCCCGCCGCGTCGGCGAAGACCGCGTCCACGTCGTCCGCGCCGACTCCCGCCCGCTCGAGCGCCATCTTCATCGCGCGCTCGAGCTGCGAGCCGTCGTCGCTCACGCGCTTCGCGTGGAACGCGTCGTTCGTCGCGCCGTAGCCGAGGATCTCCGCGTAGACCTGCGGGGCCTTGCGCTTCTTGGCGTGTCCCGCTTCCTCGACGATCACGATCGCGCCGCCCTCGCCCATGACGTAGCCGTTCGCGCGCTCGTCGAAGGGCCGGTAGGCCGCCTCGGGCTCGTTCTCGAGGCTGAGGCGTCCGTTCGTCAGCTGGCAAGTGAGCGCGTAGGGACCGATCGGAGCCTCGGTGCCGCCCGAGATGACGAAGTCGACGTTGCGGATGATATTCCGCCGCGAGTGCCAGAGAGCCTCGAGCCCACCGGCGCCCTCCTGGCAGACGACGCCGCACGGGCCCTTCATCCCGTACTTGATCGCGATCTGGCCTGTCGTCGCCGCATAGAACCAGGCAATCGACTGGTAGGCGCCGACGAAGAGCGGGCCCTTCCCCCACAGGTTCTCGATCTCCTTCTGGCCGAACTCGTTCCCGCCAGAGCCGCTGGCGGTGATCACGCTCATGCTGTACGGGTCCTTGCCCTCGGGGTCGAACTTCGCGTCGTCGAGCGCGAGCTGGGTGGCGGCCAGCGCCATGTGCGTCCAGTGGTCGGTCTGGACGATCATCCGCTGGTCGATGTAGTCCGCCGCGTCGAAGCCGTCGACCTCGCCCGCCAGCTGCGCCGGGTACTGGGACGGGTCGAAGCGCGTGATCCTGCGGATCGCGTTCTTCCCCGCCTTGGCCGCTTTCCACCAGGCGTCGTTGCCGATCCCGCCCGGGGCAACGACGCCGATGCCGGTGATGACGGCACGGCGGTCGGCGTCGGGCAGGCTGGTGAAGCTCTCAGGCTTCAGGGCCATCAGATGCCCACCTCCTGCAGCTCTTTCGGCCGGGCGAGGATCATCGCCGACTGGAAGCCGCCGAAGCCGCTCCCGGTCGAGAGCGCCGCGTCCACCTGCTTCCGCTTCGCCTCGTTCGGGGTGTAGTCGAGATCGCACTCGGGATCCGGGTTCTCCCAGTTCGCAGTCGGGGGAACGACGCCGCGATCAATGGCCAGCGCGCACGCTGCCATCTCGACCGCACCGATCCCGCCCAGCGAGTGGCCGATCATCGACTTGATCGAGCTGATCGGGATCTTGTAGGCCTGGTCGCCGAGCGCGCGCTTGTAGGCGGCGGTCTCGTGGCGGTCGTTCTGCTTCGTCCCAGAGCCGTGCGCGTTGATGTAGTCGATGTCCTCCGGCTCGATCCCGCCCTGCGACATGGCGTCGAGGATCGCCTCGGCCATCTCGGCGCCGTCGGGGCGCAGACCGGTCATGTGGTAAGCGTTGCCGCGGTTCGCATAGCCCGCGACCTCGCAATAGATGTGCGCACCGCGCGCCTGCGCCGCCTCGAACTCCTCCAAGATGAGAACCGCGGAGCCCTCCCCCATCACGAACCCGTCGCGATCGCGGTCGAACGGCCTGGACGCGTGCTCGGCGTCGTCGTTGCGGCGGGAGGTGGCCTTGATCGGATCGAAGCAGGCCATCGAGATCGGCGAGATGCCCGTCTCGGACGCGCCCGCGATGACGATGTCCGCCTCCCCGTCCTGGATCAACTGGTGGCCGTAGCCGATCCCGTCGATCCCGGACGTGCAGCCGGTGGAGACGACTACGGACGGCCCCTGGGCGCCGAACCTGAGCGCGACCTCGCTCGCGAGCGTGCTCGGGACGAGCGCCTGGTAGAGGAAGGGCGAGGCGTACTCGTGGTCGACGAGCCACTTCTGGCCGTGGTTCGAGACGACCACGTAGTCGCGCTCGAGCACCATCGTCCCTCCGACGGCGCTTCCGAGCGTGACCGCCATGCGCTCGCGATCGACCTGCTCGACGTCGAGGCCGGCGTCGTTGACCGCCTCGATCGCCGCCGCGACCGCGAACTGGACGTAGCGGTCCATGCGGTTGACCTCCTGGTCGTCCAGGCCCGCCTCCGTGGGATCGAAGTCGGCCTCGGCCGCGATCTGCGAGCGGAAGCCTTCCGGATCGAAGAAGGTGATCTTGCGCGTTGCCGTCTTGCCGGACGTGATCCGGTCCCAGAACGCTTCTCTGTTGACCCCTCCCGGTGCGACGACCCCGACCCCGGTGACTGCGCTTCGTCTCAAGAGTGGCGCTCCTCCGTGTCGACGTGGCCTGCATCGGGCCGCGGCGCGAGCGGGCCGAGGTGGAAGACGATGAACGCGTCCTCGCTCCCCTCGTTCTTCAGGCGGTGCTTGACGTTCATCGGGATGTACAAGGCCTCGCCGCCGTTCACCTCCTGGGGCTCGCCGTCGAGATCCGCTGTGAGCGTGCCGCTGCAGACGTAGATGAACTCTTCCGAGTACGGGTGGTAGTGCTCCGAGATCCAGTCTCCGGACGGGATCGTCGCCACGCCCATGAAGCCGGAGGCCGAGCCGACGGTCTTCGGGCTGAGCAGCGTCCGCACGTCTCCCCCACGGCGATTGTCGGCCGGCATATCGTCGGCCTTCCGGACGGCCGGCTGGGTCTGTTCCTGCGCTTCCATATTTCCTCCCTGGCTGTAGTGGCGCGATCGTGACATACTCGCGCGCGCCGTGTCCACAGCATTCCTCTATCCGGGTCAGGGGTCGCAGAGAGTCGGCATGGGAGCGGAACTGCTCGAGACCGAGGGCGACCTGCTCACCGACTACCTGCGCCAGGCGGAGGCTGCCTCCGGCCAACCGATCCGCAAGATCATGCTCGAAGGCCCGATGGAGGCGCTCACGCGCACCGAGGTGGCCCAACCGGCGCTGTTCTGCGTCTCGCTGGCCGTCACGGACGCCGCGCGCGCACGGGGACTGCAGCCGGATCTCGTCGCGGGGCACTCGCTCGGTGAGTACACGGCGGCCTGCGCGTGCGGCGCCGTCTCGATCGAGGACGGAATCGAACTGGTCTCGCTGCGCGGGCGGCTCATGGGCGAGATCGGCGACGAGCGGCCCGGCGCGATGGCCGCCGTGATCGGCCTCGACGCGGACACGCTGGCGAAGCTCTGCGAGCAGGCCTCAGAGGCGGGGATGGTCGCACTCGCGAACATCAACTCGCCCACGCAGATCGTGGTCTCCGGCGAGGACGACGGCGTCGACCGGCTGATGGAGCTGGCGGAGGCCGCCGGTGCAACCCGCATCGTCCGGCTGCAGGTCGCCGCCGCCTTCCACAGCGAGCTGATGATGCCGGTCCAGGAGCAGATGGCCGAGGCCGTGCGCGAGATCGCCTGGTCGGATCCCCGGATTCCCGTCGCCTCCAACTCGCGCGGTGCGATCGTTCGGGACGCGGAGACGCTCCAGGCCGCGCTCGTAGAGCAGATCGCGAGCCCCGTGCGCTGGGTCGAGTGCGTGCACGCGCTCGTGGACGCCGGGGCGACCTCGTTCCTCGAGTCCGGTCCGGGCCGCGTGCTCGGTGGGCTCGTCCGTCAGATCCATCCGGACGCCGACGTGTTCTCGGCCGACTCGCCCGCCCGTCTGGACGAGTTCGCGGCCGCCCACCCCTGAGAACGGCCCTCGCACCGCTCCGCGAACGGCAGTTTCGGCTGCTCTTCCTCGGCCGGACGATCTCCGTGGCGGGAAACGCCTTCACGAACGTCGCGCTGGCGTTCGCCGTTCTCGAGCTGACCGGTTCGAAGGCCGACCTCGGCTACGTACTGGCGGCGCAGGTCGTGCCGCTCGTCATCTTCATGCTCGTCGGCGGGATCTGGGCCGACCGGCTGCCGCGGCATCACGTGATGGTCGCCTCGAATGTGGTCAACGGCTTGACGCAGGCTGCCACGGCCGCGCTGCTCCTGACCGGTCACGCCCGCATCTGGCAACTGATCGTCCTGTCGGCGCTCAGCGGCACGAGCTTCGCCTTCTTCTTCCCCGCGTCCACGGGGATCGTCCCGCAGACCGTCCCGGGCGAGGCCCTCCAGAGCGCCAATGCCCTGCTCCGGCTCGCCGTGAACGGAACCCGCATCGGCGGCGCTGCGCTGGCGGGGCTGATCGTTGGGCTAACGAGCCCCGGCACCGGGATCGCCGTCGACGCCGTGACCTTCTTCGCCGCGGCAGCCTTCATCGGCGCTATGAGCATTCCCTCCACGCTGCGGATCGAGTCCCGCAACTTCCTCGGGGAACTGAAGGAGGGGTGGCGCGAGTTCGCTTCGCGCACCTGGCTCTGGGCGATCGTCCTCCAGTTCGGGTTCGTGAACGCGGTCGTCTCGGGGACGGAGAACGTGCTCGGGCCGGTGATCGCCAAGGCTCATCTCGGCGGTGCGACGGCGTGGGGCCTGTTGCTGACGGCCACGAGCATCGGCCTCATCATCGGGGGGCTGCTCGTCCTCCGCTTCCGTCCGCGGCGGATCCTGCTCGCGGCAACGCTCGGGTACCTCCTCAGCATCCCGCTCGTGCTCGGGCTCGCCGTTCCCTTGCCGCTGATCGCACTGCTGGCGCTCGCGCTCCTTGCCGGCGTCGGGAACGAGACGTTCGGGGTTCTCTGGGACACCGCGATGCAGCAGGAGATTCCCCAGGAGAAGCTCTCGCGGGTCTCGTCCTACGACGCCCTCGGCTCGTTCGCGCTGATTCCTCTGGGGCTCGCGGCCGCCGGCCCGATCGCGGATCTGCTCGGTACGCGGGCGACGTTCCTCGGCGCCGCGGCGGTCAGCCTGACCGCGACGCTTGCCGTGCTGTTCGTCCGCGACGTGAGGACCCTGCCGCGCCGCGCCGTCCCCGACGCGTGACTCCCCGCCGAAGCACCGCGGCGGTCTTCCTCGTCCACGCGGCGATCTCCGGGACGCTCGCGCCCAGGATTCCCGCGATCAAGGCCGACCTGGGGCTCGGGGACGGCGCGCTGGGGGCCGCGCTGACCGGGTTCGCCGCCGGCCTCTTCGCCGGCACCCGCCTGGCAGCGTGGCTCGTGGAGCGCTTCGGGAGCCGGCGCGTCGTCCAGGCCGGTCTCCCGCTCTTCGCGCTGTGTCTGATCGGCCCCGGGCTCGCGGGCGACCTCGCCTTCCTGACGGTCTCGCTCGTCCCACTCGGGATCGCCGCCGGGCTCGTCGACGTGGCCATGAACGCCCAGGCAGTCGAGGTGGAGCAGGGCTTCGGCCGCCCGATCATGTCCGGCCTGCACGGCTTCTGGAGCGTCGGCGTGCTGGTCTCGTCGGGAGTCTGCTCAGGTGTCGCCGCGGCCGGCGTCGGCGTGCGGGCGAATCTCGTGGTCGCCGCGGGCCTTCTGGCTGCGCTCAGCCTGGTCGCTCCGCGCGGCCTACTCCCCAGGTCGGT
>JACDER010000203.1 GCA_013816275.1 Actinomycetota bacterium
TGCCGGCGTAGGCTCGACGGAGCCGGCCAAAGAGCGGAGGCGGTGGCTTTGCCACCGCCGAAGCGGAAAGCGGAGCGCTCGTATGCCTGGCATACGGGCGCGACTGAGGACGCGGCCCGGTGCGGCTTTGCAGCCGCTGGAGCGCACCGTGCTCGCCGGGCGGTGCACTAAGTGACAGCCCGGGTCGTCTGCATATCGAGAGAGGTCGGCGCCGAGGGTGAGACCGTCGGCGGCCTGGTCGCGGAGCGGCTCGGCCTTCAGTACGTCGACGAGGCGGTGATCACGCGCGCCGCCGAACGCGGCGGCGTCGAGGAGGAACAGCTCGCGGATACGGAACAGCGCCGGTCCCGCATCCGCCGCGTGATCGAGCTGCTCACGGACGCGGGTACCGCGACGGGCGTTCCCGGCGTGGAGCCGGCCTCGGTCCGCGCCGAAAAGGAGGAAGCCCACCGAAACCTGATCCGCGGCGTGATCGAGGAGATCGCCGCCGACGGGAACGCGGTCATCGTCGCGCACGCCGCCTCGATGGCCCTCGCCGGAACCGACGGGATGCTCCGGGTCCTCGTCACCGCCTCGCCCGAGGCGCGCGTCAAGCGCCTCGCCGCGGAAGAGGAGAACGCGAACGCGGACGCCGCTCGGCTGGTCAAGGACAGCGACGCCGCTCGTGCGGAGTACTTCAAGCGCTTCTACGACATCGACCATGAGCTGCCGACGCACTACGACCTGGTCGTGAACACGGACATTCTCAGCCCGGAGCAGGCGGCCGAGATCGTCGTGCACGCCGCCCAGATCAGCTGACTAGCTGCCGGCCTGAATGGCGGTAATCGCGACCGTGTTGACGATGTCGGTCACGGTGCAGCCCCGACTCAGGTCGTTCACGGGCTTGTTCAGCCCCTGCAGCACCGGCCCGACCGCGACCGCGCCGGACGAGCGCTGGACGGCCTTGTAGGCGACGTTCCCGGCCTCGAGATCCGGGAAGACGAAGACGGTCGCGCGGCCTGCGACCTCGCTGCCCGGCAGCTTCAGCTCCGCGACCGCCGCGTCGACCGCCGCGTCGTACTGGATCGGCCCCTCCACCATCAGATCTGGCCTGCGCTCCCGGACCGCCGCCGTGGCCTCGCGCACACGGTCCACGTCCTCTCCCTTCCCCGACTCGCCGGTCGAGTAGGAGAGCATCGCGATCCTCGGTTCGATTCCGAAGACACCGGCTGTCTCGGCAGACGAGATGGCGATGTCCGCCAACTGCGCCGCGTCCGGCTTCGGGTTGACAGCGCAGTCCCCGTAGACGAGCACCCGGTCGGCGAGGCACATCAGGAAGACGCTGGAGACGACGGAAACCCCTTCGCTCGCCTTGATGATCTCGAACGCGGGGCGGATCGTGTCGGCGGTCGTGTGCGCGGCGCCCGAGACCATCCCGTCGGCGGCGCCCGTGTGCACGAGCATCGTCCCGAAGTAGCTGGGGTTCGCGACGCGGTCGTACGCGAGCTCCTCGGTCGCGCCCTTGTGCTTGCGAAGCTCGTAGTACTTGAGCGCGAAGTTCTCGCGCAGGGGCGACGTGAGAGGATCGACGAGCTCCGCGCCGGATATGTCGACGCCGAGGGACGCGGCACGCGCGCGCAACTCCGCGGCTACGCCGAGGATGGTCAAGTCGACGACTCCGCGCCGCAGGAGGATCTCGGCGGCCCGGAGGATGCGCTCGTCATCCCCTTCGGGCAGGACGATCTTGCGCGGCACGGCCTTGGCCCGCTCGATCAGCTCGTACTCGAACATGATCGGCGTGACGCGCGCCGGCCGGTCGAGAGCGATCCGCTCGGCGAGCTCGTCCGTGTCCACGCTCGCCTCGAACAGGCCGAGGGCGGCGGCGATCTTGCCCTCGTCCTCGGGCCCGAGCCGTCCCCGGACGGACTGCACCGCCGCAGCCGCCTCGTGCGTCAGGGCGTGGACCTCGAGAACGGGGAACGGCGTGTTGGCGAGCAGACGCCGGGTTCCGTCGGCCAGCTCCTGGCCTCCGGTGAGCAGGACGCCGGCCACCGACGGAATCTCCGGGGAGACCGTCGAGGCCACGGTGGCGGCGAGGATGTCCGGCCGGTCTGCGGGGACGATCACGAGCGCTCCTTCGACGAGGTGCTCGACGAAGTGCTCGACGCTCATGGCGGCGATCCGTACGTCGCGGACCTCCCGGCCGAGCGAGCCGGCAACGACGACGCGCGCGTCCAGCGCATCGGTGACGTCGGCCATGGTCGGGTAGGAGAGCTCGTCCGTCTCCGGGATCAGGTAGACCGGCTCACCGGAAGGATCGAGCGCGCCCGGGATCTCGTCCATGAACTCGACGGGGACTCGATTGACGACGACGCCGAAGATCGAGCAGCCCTTCGTCGCGAGCGCGCCACGCGCGGCTCGCACGGATGCCGCGGTCTGCTCCGGCTCGCCGCCGCGAACGACGACGAGCACCGGCGCCCCCAGCTCGTTGGCGAGATCGGCGTTCAGCCCGAAGTCGAGGGCGGGCGCTGCTCCGGTGAAATCGGTCCCCTCGCAGAGAACGAAGTCGCACTCCGCCTCGAGCGGCTTGTACGCCTCGACCACCCGCTTGCGGAGCTCGTCGTACGGCTGGGTCGCGCTTGCGGCCTCGGCTGTCAATGCGTGTCCGACGGCCGCGTCGTACCGCGATCGCATCAGGTCGAGCTGCGCGTCGGGCTCGGTGGGCACGATCGGACGGAAGAATCCGAGTCGCTCGACCCGGCTCGAGAGAAGCTCCATCAGCCCGAGGGAAACGACCGACTTCCCGCTCTCGGGCTCCATGGCCGTCACGTAGAGATTGCGAACGCTCACGCGCTTGATGTTGCCATAGGGTTAGAGGCCTGATGTGAAATTAGGCCGGGCCGGATGACGGCGGCCGAAGTTCCCATCAGCCCTCTAGCGACCGAACAGGAGGAGACACGATGGCGTTCCAAGTCCCGGACCTGCCCTATGCATATGACGCGCTCGAGCCGCACATCGACGAGCAGACGATGCGGGTGCACCACGACAAGCACCACCAGGCCTACGTCGACAACGCGAACAAGGCACTCGCCGGCACCGAGTGGGAGAACCGTTCCATCGAGGACATCCTCGCGAGCATCGAGATCATCCCCGACGACCTCCGCGCAGCTGTCCGCAACAACGCCGGCGGCCACGCCAACCACAGCCTCTTCTGGCAGATCATGAGCCCGGACGGCGGCGGCGAGCCCGAGGGTGCGCTGGCGGATGCCATCAACGACACCTTCGGCAGCCTCGACGAGCTCAAGACCCTCGTCAACGACACCGGTGTGAAGCGCTTCGGCTCGGGCTGGAGCTGGCTGGTCTGGGACGGCACCGGCCTGGCCGTATATTCGACTCCGAACCAGGACTCGCCGCTGATCCAGAGCGACGTTCCGCTCCTCGGGATCGACGTCTGGGAGCACGCGTACTACCTCGAGTACCAGAATCGGCGTCCTGACTACCTGGCCGCCTGGTGGAACGTCGTCAACTGGCCGGAGGTCTCCCGCCGGTTCGAGGAGGCAAGGTGAAAGCGACGCGAACGGCGCAGGTCGTCTGGGAGGGCGACCTCGCGCA
>JACDER010000204.1 GCA_013816275.1 Actinomycetota bacterium
CGAGCGGGCGGTCGAGTGGGCGGCCGCGCGCAGGCCGGATCTGACGCTCGTCAGCGGCGACCTCGTCTCACTCCCGCGGGGCGAGGAGCGGCTGCGCGAGCTGCTCGACCGGTTCCCGGCCTGCTATGCGGTTCTGGGCAACCACGACCTGGCCAAGACCCGCGATCCCTTCGGCACGCAGCCGCGCGCCTACGACCTCGGCTCGGCGACGCTGCTCGCCAACGAGTCGCGCACGATCGAGCTTCGCGGCCGTCGCGTCCAGATCGCCGGCGTCGACCCGAGCTCGTACATGGCCGGTACCGCGCGGCCGGACGAGCTCTCCGATCCCTCTGCCGACCTGCGCATTCTGCTCTGCCACTTTCCGGGCGTGATCGACCGGCTCACGCCGGGCTCGTTCCACCTCGTCCTCGCGGGTCATCTGCACGCCGGCCAGATCTGCGTCCCCTATCCCGGCGGGCGGCTGCGGCTCGCGCATCTGCGCTGGCACTACATCCAGGGCCTGTACGAGCGTCCAGCGGGGACGCTCCACCTCTCGGCGGGACTTGGGACCACGTTTGTTCCGTTCCGCTTCCTGGCGCGGCCGGAGGCCACCGAACTCGTCCTAGAATCCGCCGCGTGACTCGGGTCACCGGCCTGACGGGAGCGACGCTCGTGACGGCGCCCGCCGTCTGCCACGACTGCGTCTTCTGGCAGGCGCCGCGCGGGCGCGGGCTCGACAAGCGGCGCTGGATCGAGAAGATCGAGGACGGGTGGGGCGCGTGGGGTACCGTCTACTACGACGCCGACGGCCGGCTGCTCGGCTCGATGCAGTACGGCCCCGCACAGTTCTTCCCCCGCGCCTACGGGCTGCCCGGCGGGCCGCCGACGGGGGATGCCGTCCTGGTCACGTGCGCATACCTGATGGACGACTCGAGCCCCTGGGTGATGCAGTCGCTCTTCCTGACGGCGATCGGCGACGCCAAGGAGAAGGGCGCCTCCGCGCTGGAGGCGTTCTCCTACCGCTACCCGGAGGGCGAGTCGAGCTACGAGCGCTTCCGCGTCCACCGCACGGTCTTCCCGCACGACTTCCTGGCCGACTTCGGTTTCCGGACGCTGCGCGTGGCCGGTCGCGTCGAGCTCTCCCGGCTGGAGTTGGGCGGGCTCCAACCGGTCGCGGAACCCGCTCGCGAGCGGATGCTGCGGGCGGTGAAGGAGGCGCTTGCTCCGGTCCCTCCGGTTCCACAACGGCCCTGATTTGGTCCGGATAGGCTGAACGCCATGACCGACAACGGCCGTCTCGAACGCTACGCCGGGCTCGCCGTCCGCTCCTGGGTGTGCATGGCGGAGGGGCAGGAGCTGGACATCTACGCGACGTCGCTCGCGCACTATCCGCTCGTCCGCGCGCTCGCTCGTGCCGGATACGCGAACGGAGCCAGGTATGTCGAGGCGCACTACGAGGATCCGCACATCCGGCGCTCGATGATCGAGCTCGCGCCGGATGAGACTCTGACCTGGAGCGCGCCCTGGATGATCAAGAGGGCGGAGGACCGGGCCGCGAACAAGTCCGCGCTGATCGCGATCACAGGCGACCCGGAGCCAGAGCTCCTCGCAGATCTCGACGGGGAGCGCGTCGGGCGGGCCCGGCCGGTCGAGCTGATCAAGCGGATCGGCGAGGTCACGAGCGACCAGCCCAACAACTGGTGCGTGATCTCGTGGCCGAACGAGGGCTGGGCCACGACGATCTTCGGTGAGCCCGATGTCGAGCGCTTGTGGGATGCGGTCGCGCACGCGGTCAGGCTGGACGAGCCCGACCCGGTCGCCGCGTGGGCGGAGCACAGCCAGAAGCTCGGGGCGCGCGCGTCGGCCCTCAACGAGCGGCACTTCGATGCAGTGCGCTTCCGCGGCCCCGGGACCGATCTCACTATCGGTCTTCTGCCCGGATCCGAGTGGGCGGGCGGCGGCGACACCACGAACTGGGGTCAGCGTTTCATCGCAAACGTCCCGACGGAAGAGGTTTTCACGACCCCGGACTGGCGCAGGACCGAGGGCGTCGTGCGCTCTACCCGGCCGCTCTCGCTCCACGGAACGATGGTGCGCGACCTGGAGGTCCGCTTCGAGGGCGGTCGCGCGGTCGAGGTCAACGCCTCGACCGGCGCCGACGTCGTCCGCGGCGAGATGGCCGCCGACGACGGCGCTGCCTGCCTGGGCGAGGTCGCCCTCGTGACCGGAGACTCCCGCGTCGCCGACACCGGGATCACGTTCTTCGACACGCTGTTCGACGAGAACGTCACGTGCCACATCGCATACGGCTTCGCGTACCCGGATCGGGTCGAGGGCGGGAGGAAGGTTCCGCCGGACGACCGCAGGGAGCAGGGGTTCAACTATTCGGTCGTGCACACGGACTTCATGATCGGCGGCCCCGAGGTGCAGGTCGTGGGCGTCACCGAAGACGGCGAGGAGATCCCGATCATCCAGGAGGACGAATGGCGGTTGACGTAGACCGGAAGACCAGGCTCGAGCGCTATGCCGAGCTCGCCGTGCGCGTGGGCGCAAATGTCGAAGAGGGGCAGATCGTCACGATCGGCGCTCTCATCGAGCACGCGCCGCTCGCCAGAGCGCTCACGCGGGTCGCCTACGAGGCCGGAGCGCGCTACGTCGAGGTGTTCTACCGTGACGCGCACGTCCGCCGGGCAATGATCGAGGCCGCGCCCGAGGAGACCCTCTCATACAGCGCGCCCTGGCTCATCGAGCGAACCAAGGAGCTCGGGGAGAAGCATGCCGCTCAGATCGCGATCTCCGGTGACCCCGAGCCTGACCTGCTCGCAGACCTGGATCCGGTCCGGGTCGGCCACGCATATCCGAAGGAGCTGGCAGAGGCGGGCCTGAAGAACACCGTCCACAAGCTGAACAACTGGACGATCGTCGCGATGCCGAACGAGGGTTGGGCCGAGAAGGTCTTCGGCGAGCCTGACGTGGAGCGGCTCTGGGAAGCAGTCGGCTACGCCGTCCGCCTGGAGGAGCCCGACCCCGTTGCCGCCTGGGACGAGCACATCGAGCGCCTGAACGTGCGCGCGAGCGCTCTCAACCGGCACGAGTTCGATGCCGTCAGGTTCCGGGGCCCCGGGACCGACCTGACCATCGGCCTGCTTCCCGACTCGATCTGGGCGTGCGCTCTCTTCGAGACCGCCTGGGGGAGGCGCCACGTGCCGAACATGCCGACCGAAGAGGTCTTCACCACGCCGGACTACCACCGGACGGAGGGCACGGTGCGCTCCACGCGGCCGCTCCCGCTGAACGGGACGGTCGTCCAGGACCTCGAGCTCACCTTCGAGAACGGGCGTGTGGTCGGCGTCTCGGCTTCGGCCGGCAAGGAGGTCGTCGAGGCGCAGCTCGACCTGGACGACGGCGCGCGTTCACTCGGGGAGGTGGCCCTCGTGGACGGAAACTCGCTCGTCGGCAAGACTGGCATCACTTTCTACGATGTCCTCTTCGACGAGAACGCGACCTGCCACATCGCCTACGGGAAGGGCCTGGACTTCGGTGTGAAGGACGCTGTGGGGCTCACGACGGAAGAGAGCAAGGCGCGGGGGATCAACTACTCGATGGTC
>JACDER010000205.1 GCA_013816275.1 Actinomycetota bacterium
GAGCGACGGGCAGCTGAAGGACGAGAAGCTCCTCGTGCTGGACGAGCCGTCCGCACGCGGTATCGCCGAGCGGCTCGACGGCGCTGATTTCGAGGTTCGAAGCGTCGAGCGCAAGCCGTACCTGCGCCGCCCCAGCCCGCCGTTCATGACCTCGACGCTGCAGCAGGAGGCAAGCCGAAAGCTCCGCTTCACCGCGCAGCGGACGATGCAGGTCGCCCAGCGGCTGTACGAGAACGGCTACATCACCTACATGCGCACCGACTCGACGACGCTATCCGAGTCGGCGCTCAAGACGGCCCGCTCGCAGGCACGTGACCTGTACGGGCCGGAGTACGTGCCCGAGCAGCCGCGCCGGTACGAGCGCAAGGTCAAGAACGCGCAGGAGGCGCACGAGGCGATCCGTCCCGCAGGCGACACGTTCCGGACTCCCGAGCAGGTCACGCGCGAGCTCGGCAGCGACGAGCTCAGGCTGTACGAGTTGATCTGGATTCGGACCCTCGCGTCGCAGATGGCGGATGCGAAGGGACACACCGTCTCGCTTCGCATCCTCGGGACGTCGTCCGAGGGCGAGAAAGCGGAGTTCGGCACCTCCGGGACCGTCATCACCTTTCGTGGGTTCCTCGCCGCATACGAAGAGGGGCGCGACGAGGCGCCGTCCAACGGTGGCAGCCGGCGCGAAGAGGCGGAGCGGAAGCTTCCGAACGTGTCGGAGGGCGACTTGCTGACGGCGGTCGCGCTCGAGCCGCAGGGCCACGAGACGACGCCGCCGCCGCGCTACACCGAGGCGACTCTCGTGCGGGCGCTCGAGGAGCGCGGGATCGGGCGTCCCTCCACGTACGCGGCGATCATCGGGACGATCCTGGACCGCGGATACGTGTTCAAGAAGGACAGCGCGCTCGTGCCGACGTTTCTCGCGTTCGCGGTCATCGGCCTGCTCGAGCAGCATTTCGGACGGCTTGTCGACTACGACTTCACCGCCCGCATGGAGGACGATCTCGACCGCATCGCGGCCGGCGACGAGGAGCGGGTGGAGTGGCTACGGCGTTTCTACTTCGGCGAAGGGAACGGCGAGGGAGGGCTGGGCCTGAAGGACCTCGTGTCCGACCTCGGGGGGATCGACGCCCGCGAGATCAGCTCGATCGAGATCGGCGACGGGATCGTCGTGCGCGTCGGCCGCTATGGGCCCTATCTCGAGCGCGACGGTCGGCGGGCGAACGTGCCGGCGCACATCGTCCCGGACGAGCTGACGGTCGAGAAGGCGGAGGAGTTGCTCGCGCAGCCCTCGGAGGATCGCACCCTCGGCGTCGACCCGGACACCGGTCGCGAGCTCGTGGCGCGCACCGGCCGGTACGGGCCCTACGTCACCGAGGTGCTCGAGGAGGGGTCGAAGGCGAAGCCCCGGACGGCCTCGCTGTTCAAGAGCATGTCGCTCGAGAACGTGAGCCTCGAAGATGCGCGGCGGCTCCTGGCGATTCCGCGCGTGCTCGGCGTCGACGCGGCGGACGGCGAAGAGGTCGTGGCCAGGAACGGCCGCTACGGGCCGTACATCCAGAAAGGGAAGGAGTCGCGCTCGCTCGACTCGGAGGAGCAGCTGCTGGAGATCACCCTCGAGGAGGCACTCACTCGGCTCGCCCAGCCCAAAGAGCGCGGGCGCCGTGGCGCAGCCAAGCCGCCGCTTCGAGAGCTGGGCGCCGATCCCGAGACGCAGAAGCCCGTGGTGGTCAAGGAGGGCCGATTTGGCCCGTACGTGACCGATGGAGAGGTCAATGCAACGCTTCGAGGTGCGGACACTCCCGAGAGCATCACGCTCGAGCGAGCGGCCGAGCTAATCGCCGAACGACGGGCGAAAGGGCCCGCCAAGGGGCCCAAGCGGCGCACGCGAAGCAGATGACGCTTTTCGGCAAACCTTTTGCCTGGTTAAGCGTCTTTAGGTGTGAGAGACATCCGTCCCGGCAATCCGGATTGCCGCCTGCGACGGAATAACGGAGTCAGGGGTCTCGTTCGAATGTGTGTGAACGGCCCTTTGCGGGGACAGTTCTCCATGACCGTCCAGGAGAGTGTGCCTAGAGTGCGAAACAAGTCAGAACCGGCGTAGATAGAAGGTAGAAAGGCAGACCACTTGACCCAGAACCAGTTGCACGAGTTGATGGAGAGCGAGGGAGCGCGATCGCTCGTCGAGGGCGCGGAGGAGCGCGGCTTCATCGAGCCCGCGGAGCTCGAGGCGTTCGCGCTCGAGCACGAGCTGGGCGAGGAAGAAGTCGAGCAGCTCAGCCGCGAGCTCGAGGCGATCGGCCTCGAGATCGGGCCGCCCCAGGCGCCCGAGGCACGCACCCCCGAGCCGCTTCCGGCCCAGGCCGAGGCCCTCTCGGGCTCGGCCGACAGCCTGCAACTCTTCCTGGCCGACGTCGGACGCCACAAGCTGCTGACGGCCGCCGAGGAGGTCACGCTCGCGAAGGCGATCGAGCGCGGCGACCCCACTGCGAAGCGGCGGATGATCGAGTCGAACCTGCGCCTGGTCGTCTCCATTGCAAAGGGCTATCGAGGGCTCGGTGTTCCATTCCTGGACCTCATCCAGGAGGGCACGCTCGGACTGAACCGCGCGGTCGAGAAGTTCGACTGGCGCCGGGGCTTCAAGTTCTCGACGTACGCGACCTGGTGGATCCGTCAGTCGGTGCAGCGCGCAGTCGCGAACCACGCGCGCACGATTCGCGTTCCCGTCCACGTCGTCGAGCGCCAGCAGAAGCTCTCACGCGCCGCGCGCCGGCTCGAGGTCGAGCTCGGACGCGAGGCGACCAAGGAGGAGCTCGCCGAGGCAACAGGCCTTCCGATTCAGCACGTCGACGAGGCGATGGGCGCGGCCCAGGCCTCGGTCTCGCTCAACCAGAGCGTCGGAGCAGACGATGAGGGCGAGCTCGGAGACCTGTTCGCCGACCGCGAGGCGGCCGACCCGTTCGAAGAGGCGGAGGAGTCGCTCCGTCGCCAGGGCGTCCGCCGGGCGCTCGACGCGCTGCCGGAGCGCGAGCGGCGCATCCTCGAGCTGCGGTTCGGCTTCGAGGGCGAGCCCTGGACGCTCGAGGCAATCGGCCATGAGCTCGACCTGACGCGCGAGCGCGTCCGCCAGCTCGAGTCGCAGGCGCTGGCGCGCCTCGCGGCCATCCGCGATCTCAGCTCCGTCGCCGCGGCGTAGTCAGTCTCCAGTTTCCGGGCTACACTCCGCCGCGAGGTAGGGGTCGTGCGGCGATTCACAATCATTCTGGCGCTAGCTGCGTTTGCTCTCCCGCTCATGGGGCCCGCGCAGGCCGCGACCTGCACCCAGGCGGAGAAGAGTGCCGCGGTGGCCGCGCTTGCGGCGTACCGGAAGGCGATGCCGAAGCAGCGGGCGGCCTACTTCCGAACGCACAAGAGCAGGAAACAGCGCGCCGCTTTCGTCAGGAGGCAGCAGGCGAACCTGAAGCGGCTCCAGGCGGCCGCCTCCTGCGAGGTGCCGCCGCCGCAACCGCCCCCGCCGACCCCGCCGCCGCCTCCTCCGGCGGAGACGATTCCCCCG
>JACDER010000206.1 GCA_013816275.1 Actinomycetota bacterium
ATTCGCGGCGGCACCGAGACCGGGCGCACGCCGAGGGCGGTCGCGAACGCCTCCGCCTCGAGGACGGGCTCGCCGGCGACGTTGAACGCTCCGCGCGCCTCACCGAGGATCGCCCGCCGGTACGCGTCGGCAGCGTCGGCGGCGTGCACCGCCTGGAACCGCAACCCGCGCACGGCCGGCATCACCGGCAGCAAGCCGCGGCGCAGGAGCGGCGAGGGGATGAAAGCACCGAGGAAGAGCCGTCGCTGCTCTTCCGCCGATGCGCGCTGGAAGATCAGAGCGGGCCGCAGTCGCGCGACGCGCACGTCGGGGTGGTCGCGCTCGAACCGGTCGAGTCGCCGCTCCACCTCCGCCTTGTGACGCGCGTAGAAGCTCGTCGGCACACCATCCACCGGCCAGGACTCGTCCACGCGTCGGTCCTTCGGCCCCGGCGAGTAGGCGCCGACCGAGGAGGCGTAGACGAGCGAGCGCACGCCCGCACGCGCTGCCGCGTCGAAGACGCGCGTCGAGCCGTGGACGTTCGTCCGCCAGAGCTCGTTGAGCCGACGCGACGGCTGGATCCGCCAGGCGAGGCTGACGACCGCGTCCGCATTGCGGAAGAGCGGCTCGAGCGCGTCGGTACCGATGTCGGCGGCCGCCCACTCGGTCTTCATCGCCGACATCGCGGGAAGCCGTCGCGCCACCCCGAGCACCGAGTCGATCGCCGGCTCGTCGGCGAGCGCCCGCAGCAGCGCCGTCCCGACGTTTCCGGTCGCTCCGATGACGACGACCCGCATGACGATCTGGTTGCCGGTCGCGCCAGCCACGAAACATGGCCGGCGCGAGCAGAGGCCGGGGAACTCGCCGCCCGGACCGCCGAAGCGGTCGCGGCAGACGTCGAGACCGAAGTCGGCGACCGCGATCCTCTCGTCGCCGTGGAGGACGCGCTCCACACGTTCCCTGCCGACGAGATCGTCCTCGCCGGGGAGGCGAACGCTGAGACGGAGACTGCGCTTCGGCGTTTCGGCCTGCCGGTCTCGCGCCTGAACGGCTTCCGAACTACGCGATCGCGCCTAACGCGGGTTCGCGGCCGCGCTAATCGCTCGAGGACGGCTTCGCTTGCGAGCGCAGGATCTCGAGGAGAGTCTCGAGACGAAGCTTGTCCAGAAGCGGCAACTCGAGGTCTCCGGCGCGGCTGAGGTTGTGGGGGGTCATCTCTCCCGAGTGCATCACAACAGTTGCGTGTGGGAGCGATTCCTGGGTTCGCGTCGCTGCCTCGAAGCCGTCGAGTCGCGGCATCGCGATGTCGAGCAGCACGACTTCGGGCCGCAACGCGAGGGCGAGCTCGACCGCCTCGGCGCCGTCGGCAGCCTCCGCGGACGACTTCGATCTCCGCGATCTGAGCGAGAGGGACACGAAGAAGGTGCCGAAACGCTTCGTCGTCGTCAGCGAAGAGACGCGTAGAGCAGCCGGATTGTCCACACCGGGAGTGAAGCAGAGCGACGGCCGCGGGCCTAGCGACCCGGCGTCACTGGTCCATCGGGGCCGGCGTCTTGGGTAGGTGCAGGAAGCTCTCCACGTCGCGCACGCCCTGTACATGGCGTGTCTTCTCGACGAGCTCGTTGATCAGGCCCGGTTCTTGCACTTCGCCGCGGAGTTGCACGACTCCGTCCGCGACGTTGACGTTCACCGTGCCCTTCGGGGCGTCGGCGGCGCGAAAGATCTCCGTCTGAACCTTCTGCGCGAGCGTCGTGTCGTCGTACTCCTTCGGCTCCTCGCGTAGGTGCCGCGCGCGCCGGCTCCAGCCGAGGCCGTAGGCGCCGGCAACACGAAGCTTCCGGGTGCTGCGGCGCGCGGTTTTGCGTGTGAGCCCTGCCGTCCGATCTCCCGCGATTGCCCGACGACGTCGTCCGCTCCGTGGATCGGAGAGGAATGCGACGAGTGCGCCGACCGCCGCGCCGGCGGAGAAGAGCAAGCCCTTGTTCCGTTTGCCGTGCTCCCGCTCGCCGCTGATTCTGCCGATGCCGTCTCCGCTCAAACGCTCTCGCAGCTTTCTCATTGCCCCTGCCTTTCGTCTCGCTCTCGATCCGGCTACCCGAATCGAGTCGGCGGCAAACGATCGCCTTCAAGATCGCGGAGCCATCTTCAAGATCGCGAAGTCATCTCTTTCGGCTGCGATACTGAGGACGTTGGCGAGGTTGCGGCAATTATTCCTCTGTCGGCTGCTCGGTCACCGTCGTCCGCGGCGGAATCGTCTGTTCCTTCTCGAGCAGTCGCAACGCTGTGATCGCTGTGGTGCACGGGTCTTCGTCAAGGGCAGCTAACGAAGGCCAAAGTTCCTGCGGCGCCTCGACCGAACCGACGACGTCGGATGTTTTTCGTTTTAGCTGCGCGGAAACGACCCGAGTCGTGCGCGCGATCGAAGTTCCAGAGCCACAGCCCCCGTGGCCGCCGGAGCCGGTTCCGGCGCCTGAACCGCCCGGGCCGGAGGCGCCGCTGCCGACACCGCCGCATCCCGATCCTCCGGATCCGACGGCGAAGAGCTAGCTGTCGCTTGCGCGGCAGGCTCGTGTTTCCACGGGCCGAGGCAGCGCGGGGCGCTCGCAACAGGCCGAGCTGCGCTGCTGCTGCTGGCGCTATCGCTCGATGTCCGGCGACGGTCGTCCCGGATCGGGCGGCGGCGGGCTCGGCGGCGGAAGCGGATCGGGCGGCTCGTCCGGCGGTCTCGGCGGTAGCGGATCGGGGATCGGCTCGGTCATAGCCGTGGTTTGGCCGCTCGGCCGTGCTTCGAAACCAGCCTCCGTCGTTTCCAGCGCTTGCGGCACTGCGCGAGACCAGCGGAGCCGAGTTCGTGCTGCCCGGCCATGATCTGTGGACGTTGGGGCGGACGCAGCCATGAGCCGCCGAAGGTTCGGGATTAACCCGACCCGATTCGGGTAGTTCGAAGAGCAACCCAAAGAGGAGGGAATCGGATGGATGATCGCCAAAGGGCAGAGGGCCGGAATCGCGACATCGCTGTCGCGGACATCTGGGCGTTCAAAACCGAGCCGTCCCTGCGCGCCGCCGGCCTCGTCGGCTACTCCGTCGAGGCGACGGATGGCGGGATCGGCAAGATCGACGAGGCAACCGAGGAGACGGGCCGCAGCCACCTGATCGTCGACACCGGTCCCTGGATCTTCGGGAAGAAGGTCATGCTCCCGGCCGGTGTCGTCGACCGCGTCGACCTGGACACCGAGACGGTCTTCGTCAACCGCAGCAAGGACGAGATCAAGGACGCGCCCGAGTTCGCTCCGGACAGGAGCCGCGACGACGAGGAGTACCGCAACCGCCTCGGCGGCTACTACGGCGGCCTCTGAGCCGAGCCTGACCCTCGGAAGTTGGGGACGGGCGCGCCCCGTCCCCAACAGATCCCTCTAGACCACGGCGCCTTCAGGGAGGACGCCGATGCCAACTCCGTTGGTGTCCTCGTTTCCGGCGGTTACCGACGGGTATCGAGGCCGTATGCGATTCCGTGATCGGACCCACGCGGGGCGAGTGCTTGGCGCGCGTCTGCGC
>JACDER010000020.1 GCA_013816275.1 Actinomycetota bacterium
TCGCGGTACACCGAGCCGTTGTCGAACTCGATCCACGGCAGGCCCTGCTGGCCCGTGCGCTTGATCGTGTTCTCGCGCTTCGCGCGCGCGAACGTCGGCGTCTCGTGGACGGTCTCGTACTCGACCCCCGCGTCATCCAGCGCCTTCTGCACGCGCCAGCAGGGATGTCCTCCGATCTTGACCCACTCGTTCTTGCAGCGATGGAGCTTGACGGCCATCACATCTCCTCTCGTCTAGGGCCCCGCTTGGGGAATGAACATGATTCGCGCCTCCGGTGTGTGCGAGCGATTGAAACCCGTCCCAGCCTGGTCGCCCCGCGGGGGTGACTCGTCGCGGGTCGCGAAGTACGTCCCGAGACCGGCTCCGAGGGCCAGAAGCGCCGCCAGACCGGCCAGCCGCTTCACGACCGCTCGACGCGCGAGCCGCCGACGATCGCGTCGCGGCCGTTTGCGAAGCGCACCCACGCCTTGCCCTTGCCGTCGTAGTCGGGAGACCAGACGACGAGCGTCGCCTCCTCCTCACCGACCCGCACCGGCTCTGTGCCCTCCGGCTCGACCCCGCGCCACACCCGGACGAACGGGTTCTCCTCCCACTCGCGCCCGATCGTGGTCTCGTCCGTGTGCCCCGGGAGCACTCGCCGCTCGTGCGGCATCGCCATGTAGACGTTCATCACCGATCGGCGAATCTGCTCGACGTCGCCGCCGCCGACAGTGTCCTTGAACAACGTGTCGCCCGAGAAGACGAGCTCGCCGTTGACGACGAAACAGACCATGTCGTCCGAGTGGCCGGGCGTCGGAATCGCTTCGATCCCCAGGCCACCGGTGCTGAGGGCCGAGGTCACGACCGGCAGGCCTAGCTCGCCCTCGTGCACGACGTGGTCCTGATGCCCGTGCGTCCGGAGGACGTGCGTCGGCGTCACCCCCCACTCCTCTACTGCCTGCAGAAGTGGCTCGAGCGGCGCACCCGAGTCGACGAACACGGCCGTCCCGTCGCGCTCGTCCGCGACCAGATAGGCATTCGACAGCCAGCTCGGATCCATGCTCCTCGCGACTAGCACTGGGCGATAGGCTAACCCTCTCACCCGCGACAAGGGAGAACGAATGCCCGGTTTGATGAACAGGGCCTCGACAATCGTCAAGGCGAAGATCAACACACTGCTCAACCGAGCCGAGGATCCCGGCGAGACTCTCGACTACTCGTACGAGAAACAGCTCGAGCTCCTCCAGAACGTCAAGCGCGGCGTCGCCGACGTCGTGACTGCGAAGAAACGGCTCGAGCTCCAGACGACGCAGCTCGAGCAGAGCGTGGTCAAGCTGGACAGCCAGGCGCGCCAGGCGCTCCAGGCCGGACGCGAGGACCTGGCCCGCGAGGCGCTCTCGCGCAAGACGGTCGCGCAGGAGCAGCTCCAGGGGCTCGACCAGCAGATCAAGGGGATGGAGACCCAGCAGGAGAAGCTGATCGCGAGCGAGAAGCAGCTCGCCACCAGGATCGAGGCGTTCCGCTCGCAGAAGGAAGTGACCAAGGCCCAGTACTCGGCCGCGGAGGCTCAGGTTCGGATCGGCGAGGCGGCGACCGGGATCGGCGAGCAGATGGCCGATACCGGACTCGCGATCCAGCGCGCGAAGGACAAGACCGAGCAGATGCAGGCACGCGCGGCGGCCGTGGACGAGCTGGTCGAATCGGGCGCGCTCGAGGACTTCACCTCAGGCGGCGAGACCGACCTCGACCGCGAGCTCAAGAAGCTCACCAGCGGGACGCAGGTCGACGACGAGCTGGCGAAGATGAAGGCCGAGATCGGCGCCGGCCAGGCCCCGAAGGAGATCGAGCGATGATCGTCCGGCTGATGGGCGAGGGCCAGTATCGGGTGGACGACTCGCTGCTCCAGCAGCTGAACGAGCTGGACGACCGGGCCACGGCGGCCGCGGAGGCAGACGACGAGGTGACGCTCGACCAGGCCCTCGACGAAATGTTCCAGCTCGTCAAGAGCGAAGGTGACCCGCTCGGAGATGACGAGCTCATGCCCTCTGACGCGTTGATCCCGCCGAGCGATCTCACGCTGGAGGAGACGAAGCAGCTGCTCACCAACGAGGGGTTCATCCCGGACCTGCCGGCTCCCAGTTGAGATGGGTCTCGACCGGACCTCGTTCCTGGTCGCAACCGGCGGCGCGGCCGTCGGGCTGACGGTGACCGGCGCAGCGGCCGCGCCCGAGTCCCGCCCGCGCACTCCGAAGCAGGCGCTCGACCGGCTGATGGCCGGGAATGGCCGCTTCGTCCGGGGAAAGCTGACGTCGGTGAAGGCGATCGTCGAGCGGAGACGGGACGTCGCCGGAGGCCAGAAGCCGTACGCGATCCTGCTCACGTGCGCGGACTCGCGCGTGCCGCCGGAGCACGTCTTCGATAAGGGCCTCGGCGAGATCTTCGTCTGTCGGGTCGCGGGCAACATCCTCGAGGCCCAGATCATCGGCTCGATCGAGTACTCGGTGACGCACTTCGACTCACTGCTCGTGATGGTGCTCGGCCATCAGCGCTGCGGAGCCGTCAACGACACGATCAAGCTCGTCGAAGCGGATAAGAAGGCGCCCGGCCACATCCAGAGCATCGTCGACGCGATCGCCCCGGTCGTGCGCGCGAATCCGCGGAACGGGCTCCCCGACGCGGCCTACGTCGACAAGATCGTCAAGGCGAACGCGCGGGCTGTCACGAAGTCGCTGCTACAGCGGAGCGCGATCCTCAGGAGCGCCGTCTCGGCCAAGAAGCTGAACGTGGTCGCGGCGGAGTACTCGCTGGATTCAGGGAAGGTCCAGCTGCTGCACTAACGCAGGTGTAGCTCGACGAGTAGCCCGACGAACCCGAGCACCGTCGTCACCCACATTCCAGCCAGCCAGCGGCGGTTGAGGCCGATCTCGGCATGGACCGTGCGGAAACCTGCACTGGTGTCGCGGAAACCGGCGTTCGTGTCGGAACGCAACTCGGCGATCTCCCCGCGCACGCTCGCTGACCCGGCATGCAACTCTGCCCGCATCTCGACTCGCAACTCGCGCATCTCCGCCCGGAGTTCACGAAGATCATCACGCACGCCAAGCGCGAGATCGTCCATGCGCTCGTCGGTCCACCGGGTCCGACCGGCCTCCACGGCGAGATCGTACTACTCGCCCTGTGACGGCTTTCTGCCTGAGTCGAGTCAGAGCGGAGCACCGTACAGCGCAAACCACCGCGAAAGATCCTGCTCGATCGGCAGCTCGCCCTCCAGCTTCGCCTTCAACTCCAGCTCCTCGGCGTTGTCCCGCTCGTTCTTTCCCGTGGGCACGAACGGCCAGAACGCCCCTTGCTTGTACCCGTAGATCCAGTACACGGGCCCCGCTTTGCCCTCGAAGCGGAATACCGCAGCGAGTAGTTGAGACCCGAATCCGCGCGTGACGAGCTCCGACGCGATCAGGTGGAGGGTCGTGACGAGATCCTCGAAATCGGGATCGCGGAGGACGAGCCACTCGAAGCCGAAGTCGTCCGACTTGCGCTCGACCTTCGACTGGGAGTCGCGGGCCGCGAGCTCGAGCAGCTCCTGCATCTCGTTCTCGGCGCGGACGAACTCGCCGGCCGACAACGGCTTGAAGCAGAGCGCCGCCGCGCCTGCCGGCTTCAGCCCGAGCTCTGCCTCGAGCGTGATCCGCGCGGTCGAGATCGCGAACAGCCGCTCGCTCTTTGCGTCCTTGAGCTTCTTGCGCCCGAAGAGGACGTCCGCGAAGCCCAAGTGGCCCGGCCGGTTCCCTTACCGGCTCTCTGGCCCGCGAAAAGCGAGCCAGGGTAGGACGCAGGGAGCCCCTGTGCTGGTAGCACAGGGGCGACGGAGGACGACGCCTGGCGAAGCCTTTACAGCCGCCCAGAGACCGGTGGAGGGGGCCGGCCGGGCCACTTGTTACGGGGCGACCGGCTTGCCCATCTCGCGCGAGATCTCGGCCAGGCGGGCGAGTCGCTTCTCGAGGGGCGGATGGCTCGCGAACAGCCCTGCGGTCACGGACTTGACGTTCGTCGGGATGATGAAGAACGCGTTCATCGCCTCCACCTCGCGCAGGTCGCGCTGGGGGATCGTCGCCATTCCGCTCGAGATCTTCTGGAGCGCGCTCATCAGGTACTCGGGCGCGCCGGTGATCAACGCCGAGCCGCGGTCGGCCGCGTACTCGCGGTAGCGCGAGATCGCGCGGATGAGCAGGAAGCTGATGAAGTAGGTCAGCATCGAGACGAGGAAGATGATCAGCCAGATCGGAACACCGCTGTCGCCGTCGCGCCGGCCCCCGCCGAAGAGACCGCCGTACATGCCGAACCGCATCAGCAGGCCGGCCAGCATCGCGAAGAAGCTCGCCAGCGTCATCACGAGGACGTCGCGGTTGGCGATGTGAGAAAGCTCGTGTGCGAGCACGCCCTCGACCTCGCGCGGCTCGAGCCGGCGCCAGAGGCCGGTCGTCACCGCTACGGCCGCGTGCTTGGGGCTTCGGCCGGTGGCGAACGCGTTCGGCACGTCCGTGTCGATCACCGCAATCTTGGGCTTGGGCAGGTCCGACATCGCGCACAGGCGCTCCACCATCGCGTGCAGCTCGGGCGCGTCCTGCTCGCTCACGACCTTCGCACCGGAAGCGGCCAGCGCGAGCTTGTCGGAGGTGAAGTACTGGAAGAACGCGAGGCCGACGACGATCAGGATCATCGGGATGAGCCCGACGTTCAGGACCTGGAAGAGGACGACTGCGAAGCCGACGTACAGCGCGCCGAGCAGCGCTCCGCTGAAGAGCATCCGGATCGAAAGACCGGCATCGCGACCGTAGGACTTGCGTTTCATCGAAAATCGCGCTCCTTGAAGTCGATTGGTCTAATCGTAGCGTCGGCGTGGTTGCTGGCGGCCGCACCTGCGTCCGCGGGCGTAGGGCTGGTGGCGCAGAAAGGAGAGCCGCTCCGGCGAATCGAGCTCCCGGGATATCCGGGCCTCCTGACGTCGACCTCGACGCGCATTCCCGGGCTGATCTCGTCGGACGACCTGCGGCATCAGGATCGGCTGGGATCGATCCCCGTGCGGGATGCGCAGGTCCGCGTCACCCGGCTCGAGCGACGGTTCGAGCAGCTCCACAGTGGGCGCCGGTGGGCCAACGTGATGCTGGCGGCGTTCACGATCGCGGCCATCCTGGGGGCTCTCCTCCTGCGCACGCGATTCGCCGGGCGGTTCTGCGTCGCGATCGCGCCCGCGATCGTCGTGGTCTCCCTGGTGCTCTCGCTCGGCGGCGCGGCGCGGCCGGTGGTGATCCTCCCCGTGCTCGGCCTCGGATCGGTGGCGCTCGCCGCCGCGGTTGCCCTGCACCGCCGCGCGGTCGCCTGTCTCGCCCCGGCCGTGCTCCTCATCTTCCTCGTAGTCCTCTGGGCTTGGCCGGAGACGGCGGGATTCGCCGCAATCGGCCCCCGGCCCGAGGAGGGCGGTCGCTTCTTCGGCGTCAGCAACGTCGTCGAGACCGTGCTGCTGACGATCTCGCTCTGCGCGGGAGCCGAGCTCGGGCTCGCCGCGATCCTCCCCCTCGCCGCGCTCGCCCTCGTCACGGTCGGGTGGAGCCGGACAGGTGCCGACGGGGGCGGCCTGATCGTCTTCGCCGCGGCCTTCGCGCTGCTCGCGCTGCGGCTGGCCGGCCGCATCACGCTCAAACGGCTGGCGCTTGCCGCGATCGGCGGAGTCGGGATCGTGCTCGCCTTCATCGGTGTCGACGAGGCAAGCGGAGGACACAGCCACATCACCCGGGCCTTCGAGAAAGGCCCGGCTGGATGGTTCGGCGACATCGGGCATCGCCTGCACCTGTCGGCAGACCGGCTGAACCACTGGCACGTCGCGCTGATCGTTGCCGTCTCGCTCGTCGCTCTCGTCTGGCTGGCGTTCCAGCGACCGCGCTCACCCGCCCTCGACGCGCTTCTCGCCGGGCTCGCGGTATCGCTGCTCGTCAACGACGCCCCCGGAGACGTCGCCTCCGCGGGCGCGATCTCCGGATTTGTCATCTGGGCCTGGGCGGGGACGCGATACACTCGCGCCCGTGCGCCGGCTCGCCCTGATCCTCGTCGGAGCGGCCCTCCTCGCGGCCGGATGCGGCGGCGAGGGCGAGGGGCGCCCGCTTCCTGACACGGTGATCGGAACCGTCGAGACGCAGCCGGTCGCGGAGGGTGACGCGAAAGCCGGCAAGGCGGTCTTCACGGCCCAGGGCTGCGGCTCGTGCCACACGTACAAAGCTGCGGGCTCGACGGGGAAGGTCGGCCCGGATCTGGACACGGCGCTGCAGGGGAAGGACACCGCCTTCATCAGCCAGTCGATCATCGACCCGAACGCCGAGATCGCCAAGGGCTTCTCACCGAACATCATGCCCCAGACGTACGCGTCCCAGCTGTCCGACAAGCAGCTCGCCGACCTCGTCGCCTTCCTGACCCAGAAGTGATCGACCTCCGGGCGGCGCGGGCGGACCCCGAGGGGTTTCGCGTTGCGGTCGAGCGCAAGGGCGGAGGCGAGCCGTTCGACCGGCTGATGGCGGTCGACGCTCACTGGCGCGAGCTGATCCCGCAGGTGGACGAGCTCCGCGGCCGCCAGAAGCTGAAGGGGAAGCCGACACCGGAGCAAGTCGAGGAGCTGAAGCAGGTCAAAGCAGATCTCCAGCGGCTCGAGGCTGAGCTGGCGGAGGCGGAGAGCGAGCGCGAAGAGCTGCTCCGGCTGGTGCCGAATCCGCCCCACGAATCGGTCCCGGACGAGGCCACGGGCGACGCGGAGGGCGATGTCGTGCGCGAGGTCGGCGAGCGGCCTCAGCTCGCGGACCCGAAGGAGCACCTGGAGCTCGGACGCTACGAGATGGAGCGCGGCGCCCGGCTCTCGGGCTCCCGCTTCGGCTACATCGTCGGCGACGCCGCGCGCCTGTCGCTAGCTCTCTACTTCTGGGCGCTCGACCGCGTCTCGGCACAGGGCTTCGAGCCGGTGATCCCGCCGGTCCTCGTGCGCGAGGAGGCGATGTACGGCACCGGCTTCTTCCCCGCGGAGCGCTTCGAGATCTACGAGATCGCCGATGAGGGTCTGTACCTGACCGGCACCTCCGAGGTCGCGCTCGCCGGCCTCCACATGAGCGAGATCCTCGACGCGGACGAGCTTCCGCTCCGCTACACGGCCTTCTCCACCAACTTTCGCCGGGAGGCGGGAGCCGCGGGACGCGACACGCGCGGGATGTTCCGGGTGCACCAGTTCAACAAGGTCGAGATGTTCGCCTACGTGCTTCCCGAGGAGTCGTGGGACGAGCACGAGCGGCTGCTCGAGATCGAGGAGTCGCTCGCCCGGGAGCTCGGCCTCCCTTACCGCGTCGTGAACATCGAGGCCCGGGAGCTGAGCGCCGCGGCGGCGAAGCGCTACGACATCGAAGCGTGGTTTCCCTCGCAGGAGCGCTACCGCGAGATCACGTCGGCGTCGAACACGACCGACTACCAGGCGCGGCGCCTCGGCATCCGTTACCGCGGCGACGGCGGGACGGAGTACATCCACACCTTGAACGGCACCGCGGTGACCGACCGCTGGGCGCTCGCGATCCTGGAGAACTTCCAGGGCGAGGTGCCGGAAGTGCTGCGCGAGTTCGGCGCGCCCGAGCGCGTGCGCGCCTAACGGAAAACGTGCGAGTACCTCTTCAAGGCGTGCTTCACGGGTCGGCGGTCGGTAACGCTTCGCGATACTGACAAGCTTGGAGCGGTGGCAGAGTCTGGTCGAATGCAGCTGCCTTGAAAGCAGCCGGCCCGGTCTTCCGGGCCCGGGGGTTCGAATCCCTCCCGCTCCGCTTGATAGAGCCGTTCCACCGAAGCGGAACACCCTGGGAGGCCGAGAGGTCACCCGTCGGCTCGATCGTCACACTCGCCGCTCAGCGCGAAGCCGAACCGCAGACCGTCTGAATCTTCACAGAGACATTGAGCCCGAGGGGTGCGTGGGTTCAAATCCCACCCCCGACGCTAAGACGGAGATACTCACATTCGTGGCCGATCTCTGCGTGTGCGAACGGCCGAGAGCGACGGCTTGTTCAGGTTGTGGACGCCGACGCCAATGAGACGCGCGCCCGCTGTCGCTGCGGCAACAACCGTCGCCGTCGCAGGCACGATCGTCTCGCTGGTCGCCCCCGCCTCCGGCCGCGACGAGACAGCCCACATGCGCAAGGCGGCTGCGACCGTCGGCACGATCACGCTCTCCCCGCAGGCGATCGCCCTCCCCAATCCGGCCTCCCGCGGCGGCCGTGGAACTGCCCGCCCGCGCATCCCCGTGTCCCTCTCGGTTCTGGACTCTCAGGGTTAGCCGATCACGAGCGGCACCTTCACTCAGCCGATCAGGATCCATGTCTACGGGCCTCCGTCTCACGTCCTCGCTGCATCGACCTCCGTCATCCGGTCCCCGAAGAGCACGATCTACTTCCGGTACACCGGCGGCTACGTTGCGAACCCGATCATCGTCACAGCGGTCTCCGGCCCGGCGTTCGCGCTGATGTCATTCCAGCCGAAGCACCGCGGCTTCCCCGGCAAGAAGTCTGTGACGTTCCGGATCCCGAACACGAACAACCAAAATTTCGACCACGGCTGGGGGTTCACGGCCTCGATCGGGGGCGGTCTCGCGCACTTCGTCCAGATGGACACCGGCTCGCGCGGCGTTGTGGTCCCGGCCGCCGTGTTGGGGCCCAAAGCCGTCGGTCCAGGCCCGCCGGGCCAGATCGAATATACGAGCGACGGGAAGATCTTCCTCGGCCACTACTACCTGACTCCGCTGAAGCTCAGCGCAGGAGGCGTCAGCGTTACGACCGTGCCGATCCAGGTTCTCGGCGTCCAGCAGGCCGCCTGCGATCCCGCGTATCCAAAGTGCGTTGTTGGGAAGATCGACGGGCTCGGGCTGATCGGCGTCGGTTTCGACCGCGGAACGAGCGGGCCGGCGCCGCCGGAGCTCACCAACGGCTTTCTGGCGCTGACCGGGATCGTCCAGGGATCGATGCATCCCGGCTATATCGTCAGGGCCGCCAGCGTGACGCTGGGCCTCACCTCCGCCGGCCAAGCCGGTTACAGCAGGATTCCACTCCAACCGGGTGGGACCGGTCCGGGTGACTGGAACACGGAGTCGGGGTGCTTCGGATTCCCCCAGATCTCCGGCTATGCCTCGCTCTGCGGAACGATGCTCGTCGACACCGGCATCAACAGCGCGATCCTTGGACTCGCTCGCTCACAGCGCCCACCCTCCATCCCTGACACGATTCCGGATGGCGTCTCGATCAACTTCGCCGCGCCGAGCACAGTGAATCCGGTGGCCTCGTACACGTTCACGACCGGCAGCGGGGAACCGCCCGCGCCGACCTCGGTGAGATGGGCGGCCGGCAGCGCGCCGTTCGTGAACACGGGCCGCAACTTGATCGCTCGGTTCAACTACCTCTTCGACGACGGCTCCGGCCGAGTCGGCTTCAAACCGGCGACGCCCTGATTGCCAGCACCCGCTCCCGCATGATCAAAGGAGGCCGACGCGGCGAAGCTGAAACCTGGTCACGCCGGTTTGCCCATCTTGACAACCGTCCGACGACTAGTGGGCCAGGGCGGTGCCCGTTCAGCGGGTGACTGTACCGGCACGCCGGGGCCGATGCGCTGCGACAGCCATCTGGTCGTCGAGTTGGCAACGCGCACGCAGCCGTGCGAAACGGCGGTGCCGAGCACGCCGCCGATGTTGTCGAGACCGTGGATGGCGATCTGACCCGGGCCGCCGGCGAACTCCTGCAATACGGTCGAGTGCGCACTCAAGGCAAGCGCGAACGGCGCGCCCACCGAGTCCGCAGGCATCCGCACTGATTCTTCGACGAAGAACTCGCCGAGCGGGGTCGGCGTCGACGGCTTGCCCACGATCGCCTTGAAGACCCGAACCAGGCGACTCCAGCGGTAGACCATCACCCGGCGAGGCGAGGCCCGGACGACGATGTGCCAGCTCGTCAGTGCGTGAGCCGTCCCGCTCTTGGTGATCCAGCCCGTCCGTCCGTTCGGGCGGCCGGGGAGCCTGACGTGCAGCCAGGCCGGCTTACCACGGTGGGCGGTTCGCCCGATGACGGGAAGCACCGTACGAGTGCCCGTGATCGGACGCCGCGCGCGAACGAGCAGCAGACGCGCCGAGTGCCTATCAGGCTTCGAGAACGCTTCGTGCGCACTGAGCAGGCGCGCCAGCCTCTGGGCAGGTTCGACGGCCATCGGCTTCGCCTTCGTGGGCGCCGCAGACACCGCCCCTGCCGTCGCCGGCGTGCCGGCGACTAGCAGGAGCAGTGCGATGGATCTCAGCCGCAGACGGCCGGCCCGGGCAGGGGCCGTCCCCAGCCTTCCGCGGTGCGCCCTGACCGATCGCATCGAGCCGGGCGCACGTTAGCCGGTGAAGCCGACATGGCCGTGAATCGGCGGCTTCGGCGCGGGTGGCTTGGGCGGGGGTGGCT
>JACDER010000207.1 GCA_013816275.1 Actinomycetota bacterium
CTGGAGGAGCGGATTCGAGCAGCGTCAGACAGCTTCGCCAACAGAATGCGAGCCTCGCCGACCGCTCGCATTCCGCGCTCGTCGAGCTCTATTCACTCGAGAGCCGGCTGCGCGAGCAGCAGGCGAGGGTGGACTCGCTGCGCGCCGAGGTGAGCGCCGTCTCGGCCGAGCGAGCCTCGGTGCGGCGCAGGGTCGTGCTCGTGCGTCGTGTCGTCACGGTCTCACAGCAGAACCTCGGGCAGCGGCTGGTGCGCATCTACGAGGAGGGGCGGCCGGATCCGCTGGCGATCTTGCTCGGCGCCGAGTCGCTCGGAGATGCGGTCACGAACCTCGACGGCCTCCACGCAATGGCCGGCCAGGACAGAAGCATGCTCGACCAGGCGCGACGCGCGCGAGCCTCGCTCGGCAGGTTGACCAGATCGCTGGCTTCCCGGGAAAGCAGGCTGGCGGGGCTCGAGGAGCAGGCGGCTTCGGCGGCGGCAGAGCTCGAGGCCGCGCGGTCGGAGCGCCAGAGCTACCTCGCCGACCTGGCCAACCAGAGGCGGCTGAACGAGGGCCAGATCTCGTCACTCGAGCACCAGGCGCAGGCGGCCGACAAGCGCTCGACCACGATTGCGGCCCAGCAGGCGATCGCGCCCACCCCCGCTCCTTCGGCTCCGGTGGCCCCGTCCCCGCCAGTTCGGGGAGGCGGACGCGCGCTGACTGTCGTCTCAACTGCCTACGCGCTCCCGGGAACCACCGCCACGGGCCTCCCCGTCGGCCCGGGAATCGTCGCCGTAGATCCGACCGTGATCCCCTTCGGCACGCATATGACCATCCCCGGCTACGGCGAGGGCGTCGCGGCGGACACGGGCTCGGCGATCGTGGGGGCGCGGATCGACGTTTGGGTCCCCACTGAGAAGGAAGCTGAGATTTGGGGCATCAAGACGATCACGATCTACCTTCATTAGAGGCCCCAGCCGGAGGGTCACGGCTACACTGCCCGCGGGTCTAGCGGGAGTAGGGATTGGGAGAGAACGGGAGAAGCAGCACAGGTTCAAGCGCCCCGGGCGTGCGCGTCCTCTTGGTCGACGACCACGATCTCTTCCGCACCGGGTTGCGGACACTGCTCGAAGAGCAGGGGATCGAGATCGTCGGCGAGGCCGCCAACGGCGAAGACGCCGTGACGCTGGTCGAGGAGCACGCACCGGACGTCGTGCTGATGGACCTGGAGATGCCCGGCATGGGGGGCGTCGACGCGACGCGAGAGATCGCCGCGGTCGCACCCCTCACCCGGGTCGTCGTCCTGACCATCTCGGACGAGGATGCCGACGTGCTGAACGCCGTCGTCGCCGGCGCTTGCGGCTATCTGCTCAAGGATGCGACGATCCAGGAGCTTCTACGCGGGATCAAGGCGGCGAGCGTCGGCGAGTCGCTGATCTCGCCCTCGATCGCCGCGAAGGTCCTTCAGCGCGTCCGAGCCTCGAGCCCCGACGTCGAGGCAGCCGAGACGCTCCTGGCGCGACTCTCCGACCGCGAGCTCCAGGTTCTGAGGCTGATCGCGAACGGCAACGACAACGCCCAGATCGCGAAGGAGCTCTTCATCAGCGCGAAGACGGTCAAGAACCACATCTCGAACATCCTGCTCAAGCTCAGCATCGAGAACCGCATCCAGGCGGCGGTCTATGCCGTGAGGAGCGGTCTGGCCTAGTAGTTCCCCTGGTAGTTCCTAGGGGAGGCCGGGCTGCGGAATGACGGTGCGGAGCTCGCGCGTCCGTTCCTTCAGAAGCCTCAGACGCTCACGCAGGTACGCGAGGTCGCGATCGAGGCTGGCCCGGCGCTCTGCGAGCACGGACAGCTCTTTCGCGCCCTCGAGATCGGCCTCGAGCGCGGTCGCAACTCCGTCCATCCTCCGCTCGATCCGCAGGCGCTCTGCTTCGAGCGCGAGGGCCTTCGCATAGCCGTCGGTCAGGAGTCGCTCGAGCTCGAGCACGTGCGGAGCGCCGCCGAGCAGGGCCTCGATTCGTTCCAGAAGGGTGTTCACCTCGTGTGCCACTAGCCTAGGCGCGATTATCTGCGACGCAGGAGACGTTTCCTATAGGCCGGACGGCCTATCTTTGTCTCGACGAAGGCCCATGACCATCCGCACCCTCCACGAAAATCGAGAGCGCATGCATCGACCCCTCCGCATCTTCCTCGCGTGCCTGCTGACCGGCGCCATGCTCGCAGCCGGAACGGCGTCGGCGCGCCCGGGCTCGCCCAGCCCGCTGACCCCGAGGCTCGCGCGCGCGCTCGCCGTCTCGGGCCTCGGCGGGGCGCGACGCGCGGCGCTCGCGATCGACCTCGAGACCGGTGACGTCCTCTTCAAGCGCGGCCGCTACGTCGGGCTCGAACCGGCCTCGAACGAGAAGGTGCCCGTCACCTTCGCCGCGCTCCACACCCTCGGAGGAACGTTCCGCATCTCCACCGACGTCCTCGGCGAGGGCGGCCGGGCAGGAACCGTGTGGCGGGGCGACATCATCCTCAAGGGCCACGGCGATCCGACCTTCTCCTCCGGCGATCTCAAGCACCTGGCGTGGCTCGTCCGCGGCGCCGGGATCCGGACGATCACCGGATCGGTCATCGGGGACGAGAGCTACTTCGACTCCAAGCGGGGAGTCTGGGGATGGAAGTCGTACTTCTACGGCGGCGAGTCTCCGCCGCTGTCCGCGCTCACGGTTGACCGCTGCGTCTTCCAGGGACAGCTCGCGGTCAGCCCGGCGCTCGCCGCGGCGGCGATGTTTCGCAAGGCGCTGAAGTCCGCCGGCGTCAAGGTCACCGGCAAGTCGAAGCAGGGGCGCGCGACCGAAGCGGCGATTCCCCTCGCCCGCGTGACGTCGCCGCCGCTCTGGAAGATCCTCCGCTTCATGGACAGCTGGAGCGACAACTTCACCGCGGAGCTCATGCTCAAGCAGCTGGGCGCCCAGCAGGGCCACGGAACGTCCGCGGGTGGGGCGGCCGTTGTCCGCCGGATCCTCACCGACAAAGGCGTCCCGATGGCCGGCGTCCGGATCGTGGACGGCTCGGGCCTGTCGTCGCGGGACCGGCTCACGGTGGCGGCGCTCGTCGCGATCCTCGCCTCCGCCTGGACGGACGCCGCGATGCGCAAGCCGTTTCAGGCAGTCCTCGCGGTCGCCGGCCGGACCGGAACGATGCGGAACCGGCTGCTCGGAGGATCGACGAAGGGGCGCGTGCTGGCAAAGACCGGAACGACGGACGACGCCTCGGCGCTCACGGGTTACGTGAGTGGGCGGTACGCGTTCGCGATCCTGCACAACGGCTACCCGCTCGCATCGTGGTACGCGAAGCAGGCCGAAGACCGGTTCGTGCAGGTGCTAGCCGCCGCCGCGAAGTAGCTCGCGCAGCCCGTCCTCGGTCAGGACCTCCACCCCCAGCTTCTGCGCTTTCTCGAGCTTCGACCCGGGGTTCTCGCCGGCGATCACGGCGGCCGTCTTCCCCGAGAACGAGCCCGTCACCTTTGCGCC
>JACDER010000021.1 GCA_013816275.1 Actinomycetota bacterium
GAGCAGTCGCAGAGTCTCGATCCCAAGGCGGACGTTCTTCAGCGTCGGCACTTCCGGTGTGCAGACGAAGAGGAGAACGTCTGAACGATCGAGCGCCGACAGCATCGGGCCGTGGAACGACGGCGAGGTGTCGACGACGATCACGTCATACAGGGGTCCTGCGATGTCGAGCATGCGCTCGACGTGCCCGTCGGCCACGAGCTCCCCGTCCTCGGGCCGGAGAGGAGCGGCAAGGACGTCCAGGCCGGACGGAGCGTGCCGCGTGAGGTAACCGCGGAGCTTGTCCGCGTCGAGGGTGCCAGGAGCGGTGGCGAGCTCGTGGAGCGTCTGCTCGGGCTCGAGGCCGAGCATGATCGCCGCGTCTCCGAACTGGAGGTCAAGGTCGGCGAGCAGCGTCCTGGCCCGCTGGTGCTTCGCCATGGCGGCCGCGAGATGCGACGAGACGACCGTCTTCCCCGTCCCCCCTTTCGGCGAGAAGACCGTGATCACGCGCGCGTGCTTTCGCACGGTCTCCACCTGCGGCGCGACGCGGCGCGCGACGTTGCGCAGCGTGAACGCGACCCGCTCGGCCGCCTGCGGAAGTACCACCACGTCTGCAACGTCAGCGTCGAGCGCCGCATCCAGGAGCCCGGGATCGTGCTCCTCCGCGACGAGGACGATCGGGACAGGCGTGACGGCTCGAATCGCTCCGAGCTCTTCCTGGAGCAGCGTTCTCCCGAGCACCGCGTGGAGGACGACGTCGACGTCTTCGAGCCGGAGCCGCCGAGCGCTCTCGCTCATCGTCCCGGCGGCGCCGGCGACCTCGATTCCCGGTTGCCGGGCGAGCTCGTCGCGGAGGGCGCCGATCGAGGGCCGAAAGCCCGTGAGGAAGATTCGAACCGAGCTCATCCGCGTGCCCCGCGCAGGATCGAGGCGGAGTTCTGGACTCCGGGGCGGCCGTTCCTCGGCTTCACCACGGGCCGCAGCGCCAGCCACCACGCGCCGTTCTTGCTCATCCAGAACACCTGCGACGTCTCGGCGTCGCTCAGGCGAAGCTGGATGGAGGCCTGGTCCTGCTGGCTCGCCGCGCCGAGCTCCGCCGAAGTGCCGACGACGAGCACGTTCGAGGCGATCACGCGCGAGACGTGGCAGGACCCGCAGTTCTCGGGCACGTTCCAGGTTCCGACGATGTCGACCCGGTCGCCCACCTGGAGCGTCCCGTCGAGCACCTGGTTCTTGTCCCCGGAGAGCTGAACGACCCGCTGCGTTCCCTCGATCCTCGACCGCACGCCGGCGGCCGCGATCGGACCGAACTTCCGGGTCGTCAACGGCTGGCCCACGAGGATGTCCTGCGTCGCCACCTGGCCGGCCACCGATTTCGGTGACGAGATCGAGTCAGGGACTGCGGCGCCCTGCGGGACCTGCTTCGTCACGAAGGCTCCGTCCTGGAGCGTCGAGCCGGGCGTTCCCGCGTGGATGTCCCGCGCGGCGAAGAGGACGCTGATGACTCCCGTGCCCAGGTCGGTGCCGCCGCTGTTTCGCGCCTTCGAGACGTACACGACCATGAAGACGACCGCGAGCAGCGCCAACCCCGACGCGATCGTGACGTTGCGGGTTCGGTAGCTCATGTGGCTCCCCTTCCTCGGAAATCGCTACTGGACAAGGCCGATCACCTTCACGCCGTAGAGCGGTACGCCGGGCGTGATGTTCACGTCGTGGGCGATGTATTCGACGAAGTAACCGTGGAGGATGTGGCTGCTGCTCCAGCGGACGACGCTCGTGATGACGAAGGCCGACCACCCGATGACGTGGAACCCTCCCGCGCCTCCGCAGGCCGTGGAAATCCCGTTGTCGATGACCGGAAAGAGAAGCGTCGATTGGTGCGACACCGCATCGTCGAAACCTTGCTTGATGCCGTTCTTGACGCCGGGCGGGACGGCATACCAGTGGTTCACCGGGAGAAGGTTCGGGTACCCGCCCGTGATCCAACCCCTCATCGTGCTCGTGCTCGTCACGTTGTTGACACAGGCGGTCGAGGAGGACGCATGTCCGGTCACGTCTATGAGCCCCGCCCGTGTGTTCGGCCCCGTCGGGTCGTCGAAGTTGAGATCCAGCCCGTGGCTCGGGCCGAAGCAGTTGCTCCCGGTCATGCACGCGAGGTTGCGGTTGACGACGACGGGCGCCACGTTCTTCATCTGGTCGGGCGCGCCGATCATCGCCCGCGCGTGCGCATGAACGTTCATCGAGTTGATGCCGAGGAACGTGGAGAAGATCCCGTTCGCTTTCTTGGTGAGAGTGACGTCGATCGTGTTCGAGTTCGGGAAGGCCGGCGTCCACGTGTTCAGTCCGGTTGCGTTGCTCGCGGCGTAGGTGGTCGCAGTCGTCGAGGCCAGAGCCGTGTTCGGCAGGTCCTGCGCCGCGGCCATCGTCGCCGCGTCGGCAGCCGCCTGCAGGTGGCGCTGCTCGGTGAACCAGGAGCCCCAGTCGACAACGAGCGCGGCCACACCCAGCAGGACGACGAGGAACACGACGGTGAAGGCGAGCGCGGATCCGCGTTCGTCGCTCACTCGACCCGCTCCTTGGTCGTGCTCGTCAGGCTTCCCGACTTGACCACGAGCCCGACGAGGTCGACGGAGTAGGGATAGCTGGCGGTGATGGTGACCTGCTGCCCGGTCGTCCATGGCGGCGAGGGTGTGACGGTCACGGTCAGCTTCGTCTGGTCGAGGCCGGTCGCGGAGTCGCGGACGGCCTGGACGGCCTTTCCCGTGGGATTCGGGTCCGTGCGCGAGACCACGGCCGCGCGGGCGCCGGCACGCGTCGCGTCCGTGATCGTGACGTAGTGGTTGTAGAGATCGCCGAACTGGGCGATCGCAAGCAGGACGAACAACAGCACCGGGATGATCAGCGCGAATTCGACCAGCGCCTGGCCACCGTCACCTTTGAGTCGATTCCTCATGCGCATGGCTCGGGCTCTGTTTCCTCCCCTGTCGTCGAGAGGCAGGCGGGCCGGAAGACATCCGTACAACCCGCCTGCCGCTCGATCCATCCGGTCGATCTAGAAGATCTCGCCGATCTTGTCCGTGAGACCCGTGGTGATGAGCGCAACGATCGCTCCGACGACCGCCACGACGCCCACGAGCAGAAATGCGTACTCCGTCAGCCCCTGCCCCTCTTCGCGGTTCAGGCGCTGGTATGCGAGTGCAAGCAAGCTCGTCAATGTGATTCACCTCCCCACTGAGCGTTGACGCGATGAAGCTAGAACGTGCGCGTCCGCGATGGACCACCCCAAGGGCTAGTCCTGACCCACCCTTCGGGTGGTGTTTCCAGCGGCCCCGAGGCGGATGATGCGAGGCGTAATGCGGCGGCTTTACTCTCTGCGAGACGAACGAGGCGGTGTGATCTGCGCTCGATGCACGATCGCGGACACCTCGCTCTCCCGCCTCCGTGGTCTCCTCGGCCGCGACGAGCTCGAGCCCGACGAGGGCCTGCTGCTGACGCCGGAGTCGAGCGTCCACACCTTCTTCATGCGCTTTCCGATCGACGTCGTATTCCTCGAAGCCGACCTGACGGTGCTTGCGGTGCGCGAGCACGTCCGCCCATGGCGCACCGCCGGCCACCGGGGTTCGCGGTCAGTGCTCGAGTTGTCCGCGGGGACGTGCAAGCGGCGCCGTCTTCGCCCCGGAGACCGGCTCGCACTGGACGACTGCGTCGAAGACGACGCGAGCGTCATGCTCGTCCTGCGCCGCGGCGACGACTCACAGGTCGTCTTTGGGCGCGGGTCGCTCGCGGCCGCCACCCGCACGATCTCGGCCATGAGCGAGCTGGACGTCGGAGTGAGCGCGGTCGTGCTCAGCGACACCACGCGCAAGGCCAGCTGATGGCGCACGCCGCAGTGCTCGCGTTCTTCGCGGCGGTGCTCGTCGTCCTTTCGGCGATCGACCTGCGCACCCGGCGGCTGCCCAACCGGATTGTCCTGCCCGCGGCCGCACTGGTGCTCGCCGCGCAGATCGCGATCGCTCCCGACCGGGCGCTGGAATGGACGCTCGGCGCGGCTGGAGCGTTCGCCTTCCTGCTCGCCGCGGCGCTCGTCAACCCCGCGGGGCTCGGGATGGGCGACGTCAAGCTCGCGCTGCTCCTCGGCGCGGCGCTCGGCTGGGCCGTGGCCCCGGCGCTCTTCATCGGCCTCGCCGCCGCGTCCGTCGCCGGCGTCGTCCTGATCGTCCGCGGCGGCTGGGCAGCGCGCAAGACCGCTCTGCCGCTGGGGCCGTTCCTCGCGTTCGGCGGGATCGCAGCCCTGTTCCTTTAGGGAGAGTTCGGCGCCGAACCTTCCTAACGGGAGACGGCCAGGCCGAGCAGCTCGTCCTCGAGGCCCGGTGCCAGGCTGTGCTGGTACGCGTAGCGGGCGGCCTCGGTCCGGTTGGAGACGCCGAGCTTGCGATACACGTTGCGGAGGTGGAACTTCACCGTCTGCTTCGTGATCCAGAGCTCCTTCGCGATCGCATCGTTGGAGAGGCCGCGGGCGAGCGCCTGGAGGATCGCGCCCTCCCGCTCTGTCAGGCCCGCGGCGGAGCGGCTCGGATCGACCGACTCCGGCTCTGCGACGTCGGCCGCTCGGAAGACGGTGCCGTTCATGACCTGGTGGATCACGCCGGCGAGGTCGTTGGGATCGATCGTCTTGAGGACGAACGCGCACGCCCCGCGACGGAGCGCCGACTCGATCACGCCCGGCTCGCGAACGGCGGAGATCAGCGCGATCCGCACGTTCGGATAGCGGGAGCGGACCCGCTCGAGACACGCGAGCCCGTCGAGGCTCGGGTTCAGGAAGTCCATCAGGACGAACTCGGGCTGCAAGTTCGCGATTGCGGGCAGCACCTTTGCCTCGGAATCGGCTGAGCCGACGATCTCGATGTCCTCAACCGGCTCGAGCACCTTGCGCACGCCCTCCACGAAGATGGGCTGGTCGTCCGCGAGGAGCACCCGAATCCGCTTCACGGTGTCCCCCGTACGCCCACCGCATCGGTTGTCGGTTGCCGCAGGAACGAGAGGGCCGGCATGCGGGCCTCCATTCCATGATCGTCAGTTGAATAGCGGGTCTCGGACTTGCGCGGAAGTTGTACTACTGGACAACAGACTTTGTCAAGAGTGCAGGAGAAATTCTTCTCGAAAGGCCGACAGAGCTCCTAGCTCGATTCTGGGACGTCGCGGCGCCCGGCTCCGCCGGGCAGAGCGGGCCGGCCAGGGACGAGCTAGGCGATTGCGGCTTCGCCGAGGAGTGCTTTGACCTCGGCGAAGAAGTCGGCCACGGGCTGCACCTTGTATTCGGGGCCGAACGCGAGCCGCTTGGGACCCGCCGAGGTCTGGAGCGCGAGCACCACCGCGGCCTCGCCCGGATAGTCGCGAACGAGCGCCGCGAGCTCGCGGACGACTCCGGCGTGCGCCCTGGTCGCGTCGATGCGTAGCTCGACCTGGCGCCGCTCCGGCATCGCCTCGAACGGAGCCACCTCCAGGGCGATCAGCTTCGTCTCGCCCTCCTGCTTGTGGTCGACACGGCCCTTGACCACGAGGATCGTGTCCGGGGCAAGGAGCTCGCGGGCGGCCGCGTAGACGGAGTTGAAGACGACGATCTCGGTCGAGCCGGTCAGGTCGTCGAGCCGCATGAAGACCATCGGCTCGCCCTTCTTCGTCGTCAGCTGCTTGAGGGCGCCGACGATTCCTCCGACCGCGACCACCTCGCCGTCGCGGCGGCGCTCGAGCTCGCTCATGGTGCAGTCCACCTTTCGCCGGAGCTGCTCCCTGATCGACGAGAGCGGATGCTCGGAGACGTAGAGGCCGAGCGTCTCCTTCTCGAGGACGAGCAGCTCAGCCTTCTCGAACTCGCCGGGCGGCACGGGCGGATGATGCCGGGGAGCTTCCTCCCCCACGCCTCCGCCGAGGTCGAAGATCGATCCCTGCCCGGCTATCCGGTCCGCCTGCTCGCGTCCGCCCCACGACAGCGCCGAGTCGAGCACGTCGAGCATGCCCTTCCGCGTCGCGCCGGTCGAGTCCAGCGAGCCGCACTTGATCAGCGCCTCGAGCGCGCGCCTGTTCGCCACCTGCGGGTCGACGCGCTCCGTAAAGTCCCAGATCGACTCGAACGCGCCTCCCTTCTCCCGCGCAGCGATGATCGCCCGTGCGGCCGAGTCCCCCACGTTCTTGACCGCATTCAGGCCGAAGCGGATCTTCCCCTCGACGACCGAGAAGTCGCAGGCCGACGAGTTGACGTCGGGCGGCTCGACCTCGATCCCCATCTCGCCGCACGCGTTGACGTAGAAGGGAACGCGGTCCTTCGTGTTCATCACGGACGAGATCAGCGCGGCCATGTACTCGCGAGGATGGTTCGCCTTGAGCCACGCGGTCCGGTAGGCAGTGAGGGCGTAGCAGGCCGAGTGGGCCTTGTTGAAGGAGTAGTCCTGGGACTGCTCCATGTCCTTCCAGAGCTGGTTCGCGACCGCCGGCGTCGTGTCGCTTGCGGCGCAGCCCTCCAGGAACTTCTCCTTGAGCGACGCCATCAGCTCGTGGATCTTCTTGCCGATCGCCTTGCGCAGATCGTCGGCCTCGGCGGGCGTGAAGCCTCCGATCTTCTTGGCGATCTCTAAGTACTGCTCCTGGTAGATGCAGATGCCGAACGACACGCCGGTGATCGCCTCGAGGCGCGGATCGATGTAGCTGACCTGAACCTGGCCGTTCTTTCGCCTCGCGTACTCGGGGATGTACTGCATCGGGCCCGGCCGGTAGAGCGCGACGAGGGCGACCAGGTCCTCGAACTGCGTCGGCTTCACCACTCGAAGCGCCTCGCGCATGCCGGAGGACTCGAACTGGAACACGCCGACCGAGTCGGCGCGCGCGAGCATCTGGTAGGTCTTGGCGTCGTCCATCGGGATCTTCGTGATGTCCAGTCCATCGCCGATCAGCTCGACGGCCTTGTCGATCACGTCGAGGTTGCGGAGGCCGAGGAAGTCGATCTTCAGCAGGCCGAGCGCGGCCACGTCCCACATGCCGAACTGGGTCACGACCTCCGAGTCGGGGCCCTTCTGCTGGAGCGGCACGACATTGGTTAGCGGCTCGGCCCCGATCACGACCCCGGCCGCATGGATCGAGTCCTGGCGGACGAGCCCCTCGAGCGGCTTGGCCAGGTCGACGATCTCCCGCACGATCGGGTCGCCGTCGTAGGCGGCCTTCAGCTCCTGCCCCGGCTTCAGGCATTCGTCCAGGTAGACCTTCGGCCCTTCCGGGATCAGCTTCGCGATCCGGTCGACCTGGCTGTAGGGAACGTCGAGGACGCGCCCCGCGTCGCGCACGGCTGCCCGCGCCATCATCGTCCCGAAGGTGATGATCTGGGCGACCCGGTCGCGGCCGTACTTCTCGGCCACGTAGTTGATCACGCGCTCCCGTCCGGCCACCGCGAAGTCGATGTCCATGTCGGGCATCTCCTTGCGGCCCGGGTTGAGGAAGCGCTCGAACAGAAGGTCGTAGCGGATCGGGTCGACGTCGGTGATCTCCAGGCAGTAGGCGACGAGCGAGCCGGCGGCGCTCCCGCGGCCGGGGCCGACGCTGATCCCGTTCTGGCGCGCGAAGCGGATGAAGTCCCAGACGATCAGGAAGTAGTCCGTGAAGCCCATCTCGCGGATCGTCTTCAGCTCGAAGCGAAGACGGTCCTGGAGCTCAGGCGTCGAACCACCGTAGCGCTTGTCCAGCCCCTTCTCGCACAGCTCGACCATGAAGTCGAAGGCGTCGCGCTCGTCGGGGACGGGGAACTTCGGCAGGCGGATGACGTCGAGCTCGATCTCGACCGAGCAGCGTTCCGTGACCTCGAGCGTGCGCAGCATCGCCTCCGGGTACTCCGGGAAGTCGAGCGCCATCTCGGCGGCGCTCTTGAAATAGAACTGGTCGGTGTCGAACTTCCACCGGTTCGGGTCGTTCAGGCTCGTCCCGGACTGGATGCAGAGCAGCGCCTCGTGCGCGCGGTGGTCCTCGTGATGGAGGTAGTGGACGTCGCCGGTGGCGATCAGCGGGAGCCCCGTTTCCTCGGCGAGCTTCTGGAGCTGCGGGTTGATCCGGGCCTGCACGTCGAGGCCTGCGTTCTGGATCTCGACGTACGTGCTGTCCTTGCCGAAGACCTGGACGAGGCGGTCGAGGTCTGCGGCTGCGTCCTTCGGCCGGTTCTCCTCGAGCGCCTTGGACACCCGCCCGGACAGGCAGCCGGAGAGGGCGATCAGGCCGTTGGAGTGCCGCTCGAGCAGCTCCCAGTCGACGCGCGGCTTGTAGTAGTAGCCCTCCAGAAAGCCGGCAGAGGCCAGCTTGATCAGGTTCGCGTAACCCTCGTTCGACTCGGACAGGAGCGTCAGGTGCGCGTAGCCCTTCTGCTGCGAGGCGCGGTTCTCCGCGACGTAGACCTCGCAGCCGATCAGCGGCTTGACGCCCTGCTTCCGCGTCTCCCGGTACAACTCGACCGCGCCGGCAAGCGAGCCGTGGTCGGTGAGCGCGACCGCCGGCATCTCGAGCTCGGCTGCGCGGGCGGCGAGCGCGGGAATCCGGCAGGCCCCGTCGAGGATCGAGTACTCGGAGTGGACGTGTAGATGGACGAAGGGCGATTCAGCCACGGGACGGTGATTCTAGGAGCGCCACAGGACCTCATCGGGTTCGGCCCGAGCGCGTTCGATTCAGCAGGTGCCACACAGGGAGAGGACCGCCCATCTCATCGGAGCAGTGTGGGCCCGTGCAGCTCAGCGCGTCTCATAGGCCATCAGGACGGCGTCGATCAGCTCGTCGTCCCGGCGGTAGTGCCCGCGGCGGTAGCCCTCGCGCACGTACCCGAACTTCTCGTACAGCGCAATGGCGGGCTCGTTGTGCGGGAAGACGTGCAACTCGAGCTTCGAGACATCGGTCTCGCGTGCCCAGCGCACCGCTTGCTCGAGCAATGCCCAGCCGATCCCCTGTCTCCGGTGCCCTGGGCTCACCATGATTCCCAGATCCGCGACGTGCCGGCTCGCCGGATGGGGATCGCGAGAGACCGAGAGCCTGCCGGCGATCTCCCCCCGCTCGGTCTCGGCGACGTACACCGCTGCGCCCACGTGCCGCCGGAGCGCCTTGAGATACCGCCGCTCGTCCGCGACGCTCCGCCACGAGCTCCGCGTGATCAGCCATCCCTCCGGCTCCGTACCGACGATACGGGCAAGCGTCACGAGCGCCTGGGCGTCACCCGGCTCGGCGCGGCGGACGGTGAATTCACTCACTCGACTACGAGCCCGGCGCCTCCGCGCCTCGGGTCGCCGGCAGCTGCCAGCGTTCCGTCGGAGCGGATCTCGACCGCGGCCGCCCCGCCGAAGTAGAGATTGCGCCGCCGCCAGCGGACGACGTCGTAGCCGAGCTCCTCGAGCCGGTCCAGCTCGGCCGGGTCCGCCCCGCCCTCGGAGTTCACCTCGTGATCCTGGAGATGGACGCGCGGAAAGTCGATCGCCTCCTCGACGGCCATGCCGCGGACGGCGACGTCGATCACGATCTGCATGATCGCCCCTCGAAGACGCAGAGATCCCGCGCTGCCGACGACGAGGCGCGGCTCGCCGTCGCGTAGGACGAGCGAGGGCGCCATCATGCTCGTCATCCGCGTTCCCGGCCGTTCAGTCCCCGCCGATCCGGCCAGGTCGAGCTCGCCGAGCATGTTGTTCAGGTGGATCCCCGTGCCCGGGACGATCACGCCCGCGCCCGAGCCTGTCGAGGCGGTGCAGGAGGCGGCGTTGCCCTCCCCGTCGACGACGGAGATCTGCGTCGTTCCACCAACGCGCTCGATCGCGTCCGCGAGCTGCTGGTCGTCGTACAGCCGCCGCGTCAGACCGCCGCGATGAAGGTCGCGGACGAAGCGCGCTCCGCGGACGCGGTTCTGCTCGCGCATGATCTCGACGAGGCGGGCAATCGCCTCCGCGCTTCCAGGTGGCCCGCCCGGCCCGAGGCGGTCGATCATCCGCAGCCCGTAGCCGATCAGGACGCCTCCGGTCGACGGCGGCGGGTTCGACTCGAACTCATGGCCGCAGAAGGCCGTGCGAACGGGACGGCGGCGGATGACGCGGTACTGCTCGAGGTCGCGATGCGTGATCGAGCCCCCGTTCGCCCGCACGTGCTCGGCGATCGCGTCGGCGATGTCCCCTGCATAGATCGCCTGCGACCCGTGCTCGGCCAGGAGCTCGAGCGTCCGGGCGAGATCCCGCTGGACGAAGACCTCGCCGGCAACGAGCCGCCTCCCTCGCGGACCGTAGATCTCCCGACCCTCCGAACTGTGACGCAGGATCAGGTCAACGACCGCGTGCAGGTGCGCCTGCGGCCGGGTGAGCTCGACCCCATCCGCGGCCCGCTCGATCGCGGGCTCGATCAGGCTCCGCCAGGGTCGTGAGCCGAACAGCCGGTGGGCGC
>JACDER010000022.1 GCA_013816275.1 Actinomycetota bacterium
TGAGAGCGCCGACGCCCCGACCTGTCCATGCGAGCCGATGGACTCCGAGGATTTACTCTTCCTGCTCTACACGAGCGGCACGACCGCGAAGCCGAAGGGAATCGTGCACACGACCGCCGGCTACCTCGTCGGCGTCGCGACGACGCACCACTACATCTTCGACGTCAAGCCCGACTCGGTCTACTGGTGCGCCGCCGACATCGGCTGGGTCACGGGACACAGCTACATCGTCTACGGCCCGCTCTGCAACGGGACGACCGGAGTGATCTACGAGAGTACGCCCGATTTCCCGGACAAGGACCGCTGGTGGCAGATCGTCGAGCGCTACAAGGTCGACATCCTCTACACGGCGCCGACCGCGATCCGCACGCACATGAAGTGGGGGCCCGAGCACGCGCAGGAGCACGACCTCTCGTCGCTTCGCCTGCTCGGCACGGTCGGGGAGCCGATCAATCCCGAGGCGTGGATGTGGTACCGCGAGCACATCGGCGGCGATCGCTGCCCCGTCGTCGATACCTGGTGGCAGACCGAGACGGGGATGATCTTGATCACGCCGCTCCCTGGTGTGACGACCGCGAAGCCGGGCTCGGCGACCAAACCGTTCCCGGGCGTCGAGGCCGCCGTCTACGACGAGCAGGGAAACGAGGTCGGCCCTGGCGGAGGCGGCTACCTCGTGCTCAAGCGGCCCTGGCCGGCGATGCTGCGCGGGATCCACAATGACCACGAGCGCTACGTCGAGACGTACTGGTCGCGCTTCGGCGACGTCTACTTCGCGGGGGACGGGGCGCACATCGACGAGGACGGTGACTTCTGGCTGCTCGGCCGTGTCGACGACGTGATGAACGTCTCGGGCCACCGCATCTCGACCATCGAGGTGGAGAGCGCCCTCGTCGATCATCCCGAGGTGGCCGAGTCGGCAGTCTGCGGCCGAAGCGACCCGCGCACGGGACAGGCGATCGTCGCCTACGTGACGCTCAAGGGTGGGGCCGAAGGCACGATCGAGAAGCTCGAGGAGCTGCGTGAGCACGTCGGCAGGAAGATCGGCCCGATCGCCAAGCCGGCCAACATCGTCTTCACGCCGGAGCTGCCGAAGACGCGGAGCGGGAAGATCATGCGCCGCCTCCTGCGCGACGTCGCGGAGCAGCGGGAGCTCGGCGATACGACGACGCTGGCCGACCCCGCAGTGGTCGAAGAGATCAAGGAGCGGGCATCGTCGGACCAGTAGCGCTGTCCGTGGCCGAGCGGCCCGACCTAGTCGAGCCGGCCTGGGAGGCGACGAGCGACCAGTTCCCGGAGTACAACAACCACGGCGACGTCCTCAACCGCTACTGGGGCCGCCTGACCGAGGAGCGGCCCGACTTCCAGTTCCACCTGACTGACGGAACCGAGATCCTCGCCCGGGCGCGGTCGATTCCGATCCGCTGGGACGGCACGGTCGAGGGTCTGCCGTCCGGGATCGACGGCGCGATCGAGCGCGGGTTCGAAGAGGAAGACGCGAACGCGCTCTGCGCGCTCCTGATCTCGGTGCCACGCGCACAGCGCGGAAAGGGGATGAGCGCGCAGGCGCTTCGCGCGATGATCGAGATCGGTCGCGCGCACGATCTCGGAGCCTTGATCGCTCCGGTCCGGCCGAGCTGGAAGGAGCGCTATCCCCTCGTGCCGATCGAGCGCTACGCCGGCTGGCGCCGCGACGACGGTCTCCTGTTCGATCCCTGGATGCGCGTGCACGAACGGGCCGGAGCGACCGTGCTCAAGCCCGAACCGCACTCACTCCGCATCACTGGAAGCGTCGCCGAGTGGGAGGAATGGACCGAGATGGCGTTCCCCGAGGGCGGCGAGTACGTCTTCCCCGGCGGGCTGGCGACGGTGGAGATCGACCGTGAGGCCGACGCCGGCCGCTACTGGGAGCCGAACGTCTGGATGCGGCACGACGTAACGCGCGCCCTAGCCGGGCGCGGGCTCGAGCGCGGCACGGCGAGGCCGCGCCGCCGCGCGCGCCTGGGAGAGAACGACGAGCCCGCAGAAGATCATTTCGAGCGCGAGCACGGAGACGCCGACTCCCCAACCCGGGGCGTCCAGCCGCTCGCGTAGCAGCACGATCCCGACGACGATCCCCGTCACCGTCTCGAGCTCCGTCTCGGATGCGACCGCAGGCGCGAGCGATCCCGCCTGAAGCGATGACTGGATCAGGAGAAACCCGCTGAGCCCGACGGCGATGAGGGTGTAGATGTGCCAGTCTCCGACGAGCGCGAGGAATCCGTCTCCGAAGCGGTCGACCGTCGCCTTCGTCAGCCCGGAGAGGAGCCCGAAGACGACTCCGGCTGCGGTTCCCAGGAGGGCCGCGCGAACGCTGCGGGAGCGGCCGAGGCTCGCGATCACCAATGTCCCGACGATCGCTGCGACCACCGCGATTCCGACGATCCAGCGGTCCGAGGTCGCGTCATTGTGTCCTCCGCTCGGGGTCGCAACGAATCGAAAGAGCCCAAGTCCGACGCAGACCGCCCCCGCGCCCAGCAGCGCCCTGCGCCCGACGCGCTGGCCCGTCAGCTTCACGCCGAGTGGAAGCGCGAACACGACGCTCGCGACCATCAGCGGCTGGACGAGTGTCAGACGCCCGATCCGAGAGCCGCCGCCTGGACGAAATAGCCGCCCGCGTCAGCGGCGACGCCGAGCAGCCAGACCGGCCGCTGCATCAGCCGGACAATCAGCTGGGGCTTGAGGGCTTCTTCGTCCGGCTCCTGCATCGCGCCCCTTTGCTCGAGCACGATCGCGAGCGCGAATAGCGCTGCCGCGACGAGGGCGAGTGCGCCGGAGAGCAGGGTCATGCACGCGGAATACCTCGCTTTCGTGGCCTTGCAACATCGCCCGCCGGCGCCGGGTTGTCACTCGGGGCGCTCTGCGATCCGGCGAGCGCGATGACGCCGGCGAGGATGGCGGCCAGCGCGACCGCGGAGACCGCGATCCCCCACGCCTGCTCGTGCAATTCCTCGCCGAGCAGCACGATGCCGATTGCGACGCCGGCGACCGTCTCGAACACCATCGACGTGGTCACGGACGGCGCCAGCGCGCCCGTCTGCAGCGAGGCCTGAAGCAGCGTGAAGCCGACCAGGCTCGCCGCGATCAGGACGTATGCGTGCCAGTTCCATACGACGGCGAGGAGGCCGTCGTCGAAGCGGTCCACCGTGGCCTTCGTCAGCGCCGAGACGAGCCCGAAGATGATCCCGGCTGCGGTACCGAGCAGAGCGGCCTTGACCCCTGCCGAGCGTCCGATCGCTCCGAGGGTGAGGACAGCGGCGGCGGCGGCCACGACTCCGCCGGCGATGAGCCAGTCCCGGCCGGCGGCGTCCGTCCGCCCGCCGCTCGGGTTCGCGACGACCATGAACACCACGAGCCCGGCGCAGACGGTGGCGGCGCCGACGACTTCCCGGCGTCCGATCCGCTGGCCCGTCATCCGCACGCCGAGGGGAAGCGCGAACACGACGCTCGCGACGAGGAGCGGCTGGACGACGATGAGCTTGCCGACGCCCAAGGCGGCGGCCTGCGCCGCGTATCCGAGTGCGTCCGCGAGCACCCCGACCAGCCAGACCGGCTTGCGGACCAGGCGCAAGAGGAGGCCGGCGCGCGTGTCGGGTTCTTCCATTGCGCCCTTCTGCTCGAACACCGTTCCGACCGCGAACAGGCCCGCGGCGATCAACGCGAAGAGGACGGACAGGATGCTCATTCGGCTGCGGCTGGCTCGGCCACGACCCGCGGGACGAGCATCGAGCCGATCACGGGAAGGGCCAGGAATCCCTCGACCCCGGCGTAGAGAAGGGCGACCGTCGGGAGGTGCGCGCCCTTCTCGTAGACGAGGATCCGCGGCAGCCACTCCGGCTCGAACTTCGCGTTGAACTCGTAGAGCGACTGGATCTGGAAGAACGGATTGAGCCGGTGGACGATCCAGCGGGCCAGGCGGAGCCGGAGCGTGCGGTCGCCCTCGGCGTGGAAGAGGCGGCCCCAGGCCGCGAAGTTGAGGGAGAGCCGCACAGGCCCTCGCTCCCGCAGCGTCTCGGCCGTTTGCGCGATCAGGAACTCCGTCAGGCCGTTCTGCGCCCCCGGGTCGTGCCGCATCACGTCCAGCGAATAGCCGGGACTGCCTCCCGAGACCGGAACGAGGCGAAGGAAGCCGGCCGGCGGCCCTCCCGCCGAAGGCGTGGCGATGGCGAGGAGGATGTCTGCGCTGCGGCCCTCGACGTCCTGCGAGAGCGACATGGTGAACCCGCGCTCGGGCTGCTTGCCCCGCCAGCGTTCGCTGATCGCGTTCAGCGCCCCGACGAGCTCGGGCGACGCCTCCGACTCGCGTAGCAGCCGGAACTCGTGGCCCCTGCCCACGCGGTTGACGGCCTCGCGGACCTTCTTCATCGGCGGGCCCTGGAGCGAGAAGCTCTCGCAGCGGATGATCGCCTCGTCGCCCATGTACAGCGTCCGGAGACCCAGCGCCTCGTACTTCGGGCCATCCTCCTCGCGGGCGCCGAGGAGCGCGACGCGCCATCCGCGCTCGGCGCAGAAGGCGAGGAACTCGGCGAGAACGAGGTCGACCGACCCGGGCGCGCCGACCGGGTCCGCGCTGACGAGCGCATGCCCGTGCAGGTACGCGTACGCGATCATCGCCTGGCCGTCGGAGGAGAAGAACAGGCTCTTGTCGTCTCGGAGGGCGAAGTACGACAATGTGTCCCAGCCGTAGTCGCGGACGAGCTGCTCGGCATGCGCGCGCTCCTCGCGCGACACGGTTTTGCGCTGGGCGATCGGCCGGAAGACTAGCCACGCGAGGGCCGCGAGCCCGAGAGCGCCGAGGACGATCAGCGAGTCGGGGAAGAACTCGTTCAGGAAACGGCCCCGGTAGGTGTATGACCCGTCCAGCCCGATCAGGCCGCCGAACGTCGTTTCGAGCACGCCGCCGACCGAGAGTCCGGGGTCGACCCGGGCGCGGGCTGCGAACAGGGCAATGCCGCCGTAGGCCGCGATGAGCGCCAGGTACGAGGGAACGAACCAGAACGCGGCGAGGAGGGTCGGCGGATCGGGCCGTGCGTTGAACTCCCGGCGCGCCCAGATCAGCCCGGCGAGCATCGCCGCCGAAAGCACGGCGGCGATCGGATGCGGTCCTTTCAGAATGTGGACGACCGTCGACGCGCTCAGCAGCACGACCGCGACCGCCCAGGCCGTGCGCTTCCGGTGGTAGAGGCCATGCGCGACGAGCAGGAGGGAGAACCCGATTGCGACCGAGGCGAGGCTGCTGATCACCTCTCCGGTGACCGGAAGCAGCGACTGGCCGGCGAGCCCGAGCCCCGAGTGAATCCCGGGAACGAGGGCGAGCAGCGAGAGGGCGCCCGCGAGAGCGGTGAAGAACGCGAGCAGGCTTGCCGGAGAGCGCTCGTGGGAGGCTCGGGGGAGCAGGACCGGTGCCGCCGCGCGGGGAGGCGGCTCGACCTCTTCCGCAGCCGGCTCCTCGGACCGCGCCGCCATGCCCTCCTCGGGCCTGAGCGTCGGAAACAGGATCACTTCGCGAATCGCCGACTTTCCGGTCAGCAGCATGATCAGGCGGTCGATCCCGATCCCGAGGCCGCCGGTCGGCGGGAGCCCGTACTCCATCGCCCGCAGATAGTCCTCGTCGACGTCGCCCGCTTCGGGATCGCCCGCCGCCTTCGCGCGCGCCTCGTCCTCGAAGCGGGCGCGCTGCTCGACCGGGTCGTTGAGCTCGCTGTATGCGTTGGCCAGCTCGCGTCCGTCGACGACGACCTCGAACCGCTCCACCAGGGCCGGGTCGCTGCGGTGCGGCTTCGCCAGCGGCGACACCTCGCGCGGATGGTCGATCACGAACACGGGGCCGGAGAGCTTGGCCTCGACGAGCTCGTCGTAGAGCTCGTTCATGATCCGCCCCGAGCCCCAGCCGGGCTCGGTCTCGACGCCGGCCTGGGAAGCAGCTCCATGCGCCTCCTCCACGGGCATCCCCGCGCTCACCTGGACGCCCGCGTGCTCGGCGATCAACTCGCTCATCGTCGCCCGGCGCCACGGAGGCTCGAAGTCGAGCGTCTGGTCGCCGACGTCGATCGTGGTCGTCCCGAGCGCCGTCCGCGCTGCGTGCGCCACAAGCTCCTCGGTCAGCTCCATCATGTCCGTGTAGTCGGCGAAGGCCTGATACGCCTCGAGCATCGTGAACTCCGGGTTGTGCCGGGTGTCGACGCCCTCGTTGCGGTAGACGCGCCCGATCTCGAAGACGCGGTCGTAGCCGCCGACGACCAGCCGCTTGAGATGGAGCTCGAGTGCGATGCGCAGGTAGAGCTCGAGGTCGAGCGCATTGTGGTGCGTCGTGAACGGGCGCGCGGTCGCGCCGCCGGCGATCTCGTGGAGGACGAGCGTCTCCACCTCGACATACCCCCGGCCGGCCAGGAACTCCCGGATGGCGGCCAGCGCGGCGTGCCTGATCTCGAAGACCCGCCGCGTATCCGGGTTGACGATCAGGTCGACATAGCGCTGGCGGAGCCGCGTCTCGGGATCGGTGAGGCCGCGGCCCTTGCTCGGAAGCGGCCTGATCGCCTTGGATAGGAGCTCTACTCGGTCGACCTTGACAGACAGCTCGCCGGTGCGAGTCACGATCGGAGTGCCCTCCGCACCCACCCAGTCGCCGATGTCCAGGTCGGCAATCGCGCCGAATCCTCCGTCGCCCAGGACGTCCCGGGCCGCGTAGAGCTGGACGTGCCCGCCCGCGTCGTGGAGGTCGAGGAAGATCAGCCCGCCGTGGCGCCGGATCAGGAAGACGCGCCCGCAGATGCTGACCCGCTCGTCCGCCTCCTCACCGGCCTTCAACCGCTCGTAGCCGGCGCGAAGCTCGGCAAGCGTCTGGTCACGATCGAACCGGTAGGGATAGGGATTGACCCCCTGCGCGCGCAGCGCCTCGACCTTCGCAAGCCGCCGGGCGCGCTGCTCGCGCGCGGATCCGATCCTTTTGGACACCTCCTCCGACACCGTCGCGGAACCGTATAGCGTGCCGTCCGTGGCGATTCCCGAAGACCGGCGCAAGCTCGCCGTCGACCTCTTCAACCACGTCTGGACGCTGCTCGGGACCGAGAAGCGGACGCCCGAGCAGGACGACGAGATGATCCACGCCGCCCATGCGTCCCGCCATCACTGGGCCGAGGTCGGGACGGGAGCGAACCTGGCGCGCGGTGAGTGGCAGATCTCGCGCGTGTACGTGACCCTCGGCCGCGCCGAGCCCGCGCTCTACCACGCCGGCCGCTGCCTCGCGTACTGCAAGGCGAGCCCCGACGACATCGCGGACTGGGATCTCCCGTATGCGTACGAGGCGCTCTCCCGGGCTCACACCGTTGCCGGAAATCACGAGGAGGCCGAGCAGCTCGCCGCGCGGGCGCGAGAGCTGGCCGAGCAGGTAGCGGACGCTGAGGACAGCGACCACCTCGCCGGCGACCTCGCCACGCTCCCTTGACTCTCTCCCGGGGAGAGCCTCTACGCTCGCCGCGATGACCGCTTCCACCACCCGGCTGCTGTCGATCGGCCGCTTCGCCAGGACGACCGGACTGAGCATCAGGACGCTGCGGCGCTACGACGCGCTCGGCCTGCTCGCCCCCGCCCACGTGGACGACGACACGGGCTACCGCTACTACACGCTCGAACAGGCCCGCGACGGCGAGGCGATCCGCCGCCTACGCGCGCTGGACGTCCCACTGGACGAGGTCCGGGCGCTCCTGCACGCGCCGCCCGAGGCGCTCCGTGAAGGGCTCGCCACCCACAGGGCGCGCCTGGAAGGCCAGGCGGTCGAGCTTCGGCAGACGCTGGAGGAGCTATCGCGACTGATCGCAGGAGAGGAGCAGCTCGTGCCCGAGAAGGAGATGATCCGTTTCGAGATCGGAATCCAGGATCTCGACGAGGTGAAGGTGCTCGTGATCCGCGAGCACGTCCACCAGGACGAGATGTCCACGGTGGTGCCGAACGACATCGCGGAGGTCCATGGATACGTGCAGGAGCTCGGGCTCGGGTTCCACGGGCCGCCGATCTGCGTCTGCCCGTTCCCGAACGAGGACGGGACGCTCGACGCCGAGATCGGCTGGCCCGTCCCGAAGGAGGTTCCCGGCCGCGGCCGCTTCGAGTTCAAGGAGCTTCCCGCCACCCGGGCGCTCGTGATGAAGCACGTCGGCCCCTTCAGCGCGCTCGGAAGCGCGTACCGGCTGATGGCGGAGGTCATGGAGGAGAACGGGCTGACCGCGACCGGCGCTCCGCGCGAGATGTACGTCTCCGACCCAGAACAGGTCAGCGACCCGAACGACTACGAGACGCTGATCGCGTGGCCGATCGGGCCTGAGGGCGAACTGAAGCCGGGCGGCTTCTTCAAGCGCCGCGTCGAAGTGGAATAGCGCTCGCTAGCTCGGCTGAAGCGAGCGAGACAGGCGAATGTTGAGCGGATGAGCGCTCGCTTCGAGCTGGCGGAGCTGCCGCTGTAGCTCCGACACCTTCGCGTCCAGCGCCTTGTTCTGGCGCTCCAGATCGCGAACGCGAACGTTCAACTGCTCGCCGCCGCCAACGATTGTCCGGGTCATTTCTTGATTCCTCCGCAGTAGAGGTGGTACGGCAATACTCGGGCATCACGCCCTCATTTGTCAAGCCGTCAGGCTCCGAGCGAATCTGACAACCCGTTCGGCCACCTCTCGGGGCTGCTCCCAGTCGCAGCGGTGCCCGCCCTCGGTCCATTCGACGCGGACGTGCGGCGGAAGCTCGTCGAAGCGCGCGCTCGGCCTATCCAGGGATTCCGTCCCTGCTCGTCAGCAGGTGGACGGGGCACTCGATCGCGCCGTCGCCGTGCACGAGCAGCAACGCTCTGTCTCCCGCGCCACGGTCCTGGACCGCGACCGAACCGCCCGGCCGCGGCAACTGCAACTCGCGACCGCTCAGCTTGAACTCAGGCCTCTAGCAGCTTCTCGAAACGCTCCGCGTCGTCGAACGGGCCGACGACGGCGAGCGTGAACCGGTTCTTGCCGATCACGTCCTGCGCCACCCGCTGGACGTCCTCTGCCGTGACCGCGTCGAGCGCGTCGAGCACCTCCTGGGGCTCGACGAACCCGCCTTCCAGGACCTCTCGGCGCAGGCCGAACTGGAGAAGTCCTTGCGGGCTCTCGGTCTGGAGCACGAACCGTCCCTTGGCGAAGCTCCGCGCCTTCTCGAGCTCGTCGCTCGGCACCGCCTCGTCGGCCGTCTGCTTCAGCTCGCCGGCGATGGTCGTGACCGCATCGTCGATGCGGTTCAGATCGACTCCGGCCTGGGAGTAGAGCGTTCCCGTGTCGGTGTAGCTGTAGTTCGTGCCGAAGACGTAGTACGCGAGCCCGCGGCGCTCGCGCACCTCTGTGAAGAGCCGCGAGGACATTCCGCCTCCGAGGACGACCGCGAGCAGCTGGAGCGCGTACCGGTCGGGATGCTCGAGCGGGTAGCTGAGGACACCGAGGCAGAGGTGAGCCTGATCGGAGTCCTTCGTGTGCAGCTTGATCCGCGTGTGGGAAGTGTCGACCGGCTGGAGCGGAGGCGGCTTCTCGGAGCCGTTCCCCGACAGGTCCCCGAGCAGCTCCTCGAGCTGGCCCATGAAGTCGCCCTCGATCTTCCCGCCGAGCCCGACGACGACCCGCGACGGCGTGTACCAGCGGCCGAGGTAGTCGAGGAAGGTGTCCCGCTCGGCCGAGCGGACGGCGTCCTTGTGGCCGATCACCATCCAGCCGAGCGGCTGGTCCCCGTAGAGCACCTCCTCGTAGACGTTGTCGACGAGGTCGCGCGGCGTGTCGAGGTACATGTTCATCTCCTCGATGATCACGCCCTTCTCGCGGTCGATCTCCTCCGGCTCGAACTTCGAGTTGCGGAGCATGTCGATGAGCACGTCGAGTGCGACGGAACGCGACTCGCCTGCGCAGCGGACGAAGTAGCCGGTGTACTCCTTGCTCGTGAAGGCGTTGAACTCGCCGCCGATCGCGTCCACTTCGGCGGCGATGTGGCGCGCTGTCGGACGCCGCTCGGTTCCCTTGAACACCATGTGCTCGCTGAAGTGGGCGATCCCGTTCGTGTCCCACGTCTCGTAGCGCGAGCCGGCGGCGACCATGACGAAGCAGGTGATCGACTGGGCCTGCGGCATCGGCGCAGTGAGGACGCGCAGGCCGTTCGAAAGTGTGTGTCGTTCGTAGGTGCTCACTCGCCAAGGACTTTACGCCAAGCGTCCGGGAGCGGACGCGATTCCCCCCGGTCGTAGTCGAAGGCGACGAGGACGGTCTTCGCTTCGGCCACGATCCGGTCGTTCACCTTCAGCTCGTAGCTGAGCGCGAAGCTCTTGTTGCCCACCCGCGTCGGCCAGAGCGCGATCTCGACCACCT
>JACDER010000023.1 GCA_013816275.1 Actinomycetota bacterium
GACGCCGAAGATGCTGTCCTGCGTCACGGCGATCGGATGCGGATCGTCGGGGTTGTAGAGGGTCTGGACGGTGTAGAGCGGGCTCGTGCCGATGTCCCCGAAGACGACGCCGAGCGCGCCCAGCGCGAGCGCTCCTCGCGCAAGCGCGCGCCGGTCTGATTTGCCGCTGTCAGGCATGGAGATTGTCTGACCCTAAAGCCTGGGGGACTCCCCCGTTTAGCGGTGCATCGCAACGAGCAAAATCAGGCTCGCGTCGCCATGTTTCTCCTACTGATCATCATCGCCGTCTTCTTCCTGATCGCCGTCAGCGCAGCATCGCGTGCCGCTCGCCGGCGGCGCGAGTACGCGGAGCAGTTGGAGGCCGGCCGGGAGCAGGACAGCGACGCAGGCGTCGCCGGAAACGGCGCCTCGGTCTCGCCGTTCGGCTCGATCCTCGACGCGACGGGATGTCGCCGGCCGACCTCTAAGTCGCTGGCCCAGGAGGCGGCGCTCGCAGCGATGACGCGCGGCGCGGGCCACGAGGTCGAGTCGGTCACCCAACAGGACTTCGACGAAGCGTTGCGGCGAATCCGCACCAGTACCGAAGCACAGGCATCCTACGTCTAGAAGGAGGAGAGACATGGCAGAGCTAACAACTCTGGAATCGAAGCTGGGAGAGGTCGTCGGCCTCGCGATGGCTGCGCAGGAGGCGACACAGAAGGTCATGAAGCTGCCCGAGCTCGAAGAGGAGCTTGCGCAGAAGCTCGAGCGGATGAACGAAGAGGCTGCCGAGGCGGAGCGCCGCGGCACGGAACTCGCCGGCAGCTTCGAGGGCAAGAAGACCGCGATCCTCGAGGAGGCTCGCGAGACCAAGAGCAAGGCGAAGGAGATGCTGTCGACCTACCTCGACGATGAGTCGGACGCGCTCGACGGCTTCGAGTTCCTGACCATGGCCGAGGCCGGCGAGGTCGGCCACTGGTCGGTGCTGGAAACGCTCAACCAGCGCGCCCGCGACGCCGCGATCGGCGAGTACGTCGAGTGGGGGCTGCCGATCCAGGAGCGGCACCTGGAGGACGTCAAGCAGGCGTCCGAGCAGCTGGCGAGCGAGAAAAACCCGTCGGAGCCGGCCTGATGCACTGGATCTGGTTCCTACTCGTAGGCGCGCTGGTCGGCATCCTCGGACGCGCCCTCCATCCCGGACGCGATCCGATGGGCTGGCTGCTGACGATCGCGATCGGCGTGGGCTCGCTCGCGATCGCCGCCGCGATCTCGGACGGCTGGCTCGCGTTCGCCATCGGGATCGCGATTGCGATCGTGCTGGTTGCGCTCGTCGCCCGGATGTTCGGCCGGGACCGCACAGCTCCCCGGCGCACGTAGCGATGGCCGCGTAGCGTCAGTCTGCGTCTCGGAGCCGCTCGAGACCGTCGAGGAGCAGGTCGAGCCCGAGCTCGTACGCGTTCACGTCGTCGTGTGCGAGCTCGGGCTCCATGTGTTGCCGAACGTGCTCGGTGAAGTGGGGGTACTCGGCCAGGAACTCCCCCCGCATAAAGCTCGCCGCGATGTCCGTGAACTGTTCCATGTCGACGTTCTGGTAGCTCAGCACCTGGAACGTGAACCCCAGGATGTAGCTCTCGATGATGTGGTAGGCGTGATACGTCAGGTCCTTCGAGAAGCCCGCGTTCCGGAAGCATCCGAGCAGCGCGTCGCCGTACCTCAGGCGCGCAAGGCCGGGTCTCTGACGCATCTGGAGGCCGGACGCCCACGGGTGGCGCAACAGCGCCTCGTGCGCCGAAATCGCAATTTCGCGGATCTGGATCTTCCAATCGGCGTCGGCGCTCGGTACGACGATCTCGCCATACGCGGCATCGACGATGCCGTCCAGAAGGTCGTCCTTGTTGGCAACGTGGTTGTACAAGGACATGGCCTTGACCCCGAGTTCGTCGGCGAGCCTGCGCATGCTGAGCGCCTCGATCCCTTCTTCGTCGGCAAGCGCGACGGCCGCCTTGAGCACGCGCTCCTTGCTCAGCGGGATGCGGGGCCTTGCGTCCGATTCGATTTGCCTAGCCATCTGCCTCCACCTTCCCTACAGCCTAACGTACAGAGTAAGTTTGGCGTAGGCCCCGTGTCCTCCTCCCACGAGGCCGAGCACCACTGGCCGGCACGGATCGCGCGAGCAGCCTGGTTGCGAGCGCAACGGCGTCAGCCGCGAACCGTCGACGTCCGTCCGGACACCCGCTTGTGGCCGGAGGGAAGCTTCGCCGCCATGGCCTGGGCGGCCCATCGGCTGGCCCCGAGGGTCTAACTCTCGGACCTTGACAACCTTACGTTGTACGTTGTAGGCTTACGCCGTACGCTTACACCGTAAAGAATCGGAGGAGACATGATCACGATGGAGGAAAGGAACGTGGACGCGCCCGAGGCAAAGCAAAAGGCGACCAGGATGAGGGCGGTCGTCCACGAGCGGTACGGCCGGCCCGACGTGCTCGAGCTCCGCGACGTCGACGTGCCGGAGATCGAGGACGATCAGGTGCTCGTGCGCGTATGCGCGGCATCCGTCAACCCGGTCGAGTGGTACGGGGTGACCGGACCGATCTTCGCGCGTATCGGGGGCGGGCTGCGGCGGCCCAAGATCACGTCCGTGGGAGCCGATCTGGCGGGGCGTGTCGAAGCCGTCGGCAGAGACGTCAAGGACCTCCGGCCCGGTGACGAGGTCTTCGGCACCGGCAGCGGCGCGTGGGCCGAATACGCGCCCGCCCGCGAGGCTCGTCTGGCGGTGAAGCCGGCCGGCGTCTCGTTCGAGGACGCGGCGGCCGTGCCGGTTGCGGGGCTCACCGCCCTCCAGGGCCTGCGCGACCACGGCGAGGTCCAGCCCGGGCAGAAGGTTCTGATCAACGGCGCGTCCGGGGGCGTCGGCACCTTCGCCGTGCAGCTCGCAAAGTGGTTCGGAGCCGACGTGACCGCCGTCTGCAGCACGAGGAACGTGGAGCTCGCCTGGTCGCTCGGCGCCGACCGCGTCGTCGACTACACGCAGGAGGACTTCACGAAGCGCGGCGAGCGTCACGACCTGATGCTCGACATCGTCGGGAGCCGCTCGTTCTTCCAGTGCAGACGAGTATTGACGCCCGAGGCGACCGTCGTGCCGATCGGCGGGCCGATGACATATCGAGGGCTCGGGCCTCTGCCTCACCTCGCCGGAACGATCTTGAAGTCGAAGGGCCGGAGCCAACGGGTGAAGTTCTTCGTCGCCAAGATCGGGACAGAGGATCTCGGCTTGCTCGCGGAGCTACTCGAGGCCGGAACCGTGAAGTCCGTGATCGACAGGCGCTACGAGCTGAGCCGGGCTGGCGAGGCCCTCGCGTATCTCGGAGAAGGGCACGCACGGGGGAAGATCATCATCACCCCGTGAGCGCTATGGCGAGCTAGAAAACGCCCCAGTTCGCCTTCGCGGATGCTGACGGGATAACAACCCAAACGTCGCTCCCGCCGCCGGGTCGATTCGCGATGTGGGCGCTCCCGCCGTGTGCCTCGGCGACGGTCTTGGCGATCGACAGGCCGAGCCCGGAGCCCGAACCGGAGCGCCCTCGGTCGAGGCGTGCGAACCGGTCGAAGGCCTGCTCGGCGAAGCCGGGCGGAAACCCGGAGCCGTCGTCTCGGACGTGCAGCTCCACGGCTCCGTCGGTGGCGGCGGCCGAGAGCTCGACGCGCCCCGCCCCGTGCCGGAGGGCGTTGTCCACGAGGTTTCCGAGGGCCTGCTCCACTCGCAGGCGGTCGGCCTGCACCCTGAGCCCGCCGGCGGCCTCGATGACGATCGGCCGGCCCGCCTCTTCCGCGCGCCAGCCGAATCGCGCGGCGACCTCGCCGAGCAGCGACCCCACGTCGATGCTCTCGAGGTTCAGCGGCAGCCGCCCGCGGTCCGTGCGCGCGATCAGCAAGAGGCCCTCGGCGAGCTGCGCGAGCCGGTCCACCTCCTGTGAAGCCAGTCGAATCGCCTCCCTGAGCTCCTCGGGTGAGCCGCCGTGGCGCAGCGCGAGCTCGAGCTCGGTGCGAAGCAGAGCGAGCGGCGTTCGCAGCTCGTGGCCGGCATCGGCGACGAACTCCCGCTCGCGGCTGAGAACCTCCTCGATCCGCCCGAGCATCTCGTTCAGGGTCTCTGCGAGCCGCTCGATCTCGTCGTGCGTCCTCGGCACCGGCAGCCGGCGCTCGATGCTCTCCCCCGAGATCGCAGCGGCGCGCCGGCGCATCCATTCGACCGGCCGGAGGGACAAGCCCGCGAGGAAGTAGCCGGCGAGGGAGGCGAGAGCGAGTGCGGTCGGCCCCACGATCAGCAGCAGATCGCGCAGGCTCGCCTGCGTCTCCTGGTTGTTGCCGAGCGTCGCGCCGACGGCGAGCACCTCCGTCTTTCCGCCGATCCGGAGCGGCGTCGCGAGCAGCCTCGATGCCTCGTCCAGGCCGGGAACCGTGGGCTTGTCGACGGAGGTCTCCCTGGTGAGCGCGCGGCGAACCTGCTCGGTTGTCAGCAGCGGCGCCCGGCCGATGGGCTGCGTCCACTGGAGCACGCGACCCCGGGAATCGAGGAGCTGGGCGTAGGACTCCCCGCGCTCGACCAGCCGGCCGCCGCTCGCAGCCGTCAGCGACCCGCCGTGGCGGACGAGCGCGGCCAGGTCCTGCGTGCGAAGCCTGAGGTCCTGCGCGAGTGAGCTGTCCAGATGCGAGCCCAGACGCGCGTACACGAACGCGCCACTGCCCGCGAGCACCACGGCCATCGCCAGCGCGAAGGCCGCCGCTACCCGCACCCGGATCGGAATCCGGGTCATGCGTCCGCCCGGAGCCGGTAGCCGGCGCCGCGCACCGTCTCGAGCGCCTCCCGTCCGATCTTCTGCCGGAGATGACGGATATAGACGTCCACGATGTTCGAGCGGTTCTCGTAGGCGAAGTCCCAGGCGTGCTCGAGCAGGTGCAGCCGTGAGAGAACCTCACCCGGCCTGCGCATGAAGGTCTCGAGCAGGGAGAACTCCTTGGCCGAGAGGCGGAGCTCCGCGCTGCCTCGCCAGGCTCGTCGCGTGGCGGGGTCGAGCCGGAGATCCCCGACCTCGAGGATGGCCGGCCGTTCCTGGTCTCCCCGGCGAACGAGCGCGCGCAGGCGCGCGAGCAACTCCGCGAAGGCGAACGGCTTGACGAGGTAGTCGTCCGCCCCGGCGTCCAGCCCTTCCACCCGGTCGCCGACCGAGTCGCGGGCGGTCAGCATGAGGATGGGAACCCAGATGCCCCGGTCGCGGAGGCTGCGGCTCGTCTCGAACCCGTTGATCCCTGGCAACATCACGTCGAGAACGACGGCGTCGTAGTCGTGCGCCTCGGCCATCCAGAGCGCGTCCTCGCCGCTCGAGGCCACGTCTGCGGCCAGCCCCTCCCTCGTGAGCCCTCTGCGGATCAGTCCCGCCATCCGCAGCTCGTCCTCGACGATCAGCACGCGCACGGCTGAATCGTCTCACCAAAAGATGAACGTCGGATGAATTGTGGGTGGCGCCCGTCGAGGCGCCACCCACGCTTGGGACTAGCCCTGCTCCGAGTCGATCTCGGATGTGATCGGCTTGAACGCGGAGTCCAGCCACACGTCCCGGACCGATCCGTCCGAGGCGTGCACCTCCACGTCGTAGGTCGCACCGTGCTCGCCGTCCGGCTCGACCGAGCCTGCGCGGCCGCCGCCGAGGTACTGGACGGCTGCCGACCGTGCCTGGTCGGCACTCGTTCCCTGAACCTGGGGATCCTCGCCGCCCGTGGCGAGGGCGGCTCCTCCGCCCGCGAGCGAGCCTGCGACGACGAGTCCTGCGATCACGTACAGCTTGCGCTTTCTCATTCGTACCTCCCTATTGGTTGCCCCGACGGTAGGAGGCGCAGATGAAATGACCGTGAACGCCGTTTTCATCAGGCGTTCATTTCAGGTGCCTAGCTTGGCTGCCCCAAAGACGAAGGAGCAGACATGAGACGAGTTCCAGGATTTGCAATCGCCATCCTCGCTGCCGCTGGGCTCGCGGCCGGCACGGCACAGAGCAGGCCGTCCAAGCTGCCGTTCGTTCCTGCCAATTCGAGCGCCAGGATCGACAACCGCTACTGGCCGATGAAACCCGGAAGCCGCTGGGTCTACCGTGAGGGCGCCGCGCGTGTCGATGTCACCGTCCTCTCCCGGACCGAGAAGATCCTCGGGATCGAGACCAGAGTCGTGCATGACGTCAAGAGCGAGAACGGAAGGGTGATCGAGGACACGTACGACTGGTACGCCGAGGACCGCAAGGGGAACGTCTGGTACATGGGCGAGGCGACGAAGGAGTACGGAAACGGCCGGATCGATACGGCGGGCTCCTGGCGAGCCGGCGTGCACGGCGCGCGGCCCGGAGTCATCGTCCCGGCCCACCCGAGGATCGGAGTCTCTTACCACCAGGAGTATCTGGAGGGCCAGGCCGAGGACAACGCGCGCAATTTGAGCGTCGACGAGCAGGTCGGGGTCCCTCAAGGGCACTACAACAAGGTGTTCATGACGAGGGAGACGACCCCGCTGGAGCCGAAGCTGCTCGAATACAAGTTCTACGCGCCGGACGTCGGGCCCGTCCTCGCCGTCGCGGTCTCGCCCAAGCCGGACACCGAGCAGCTCGTCAGCTTCAGGCGCGGTGGGTAGTCCCCCACCCGCGAGCGCCCGGTGCCAGGCACGTGCCTGGCACCGACTCTCTAGGCGTTGCCGCGACGGCCGCGCACGCCCCGGGGAACGGCGGGCCTGGAGGCTAAAGAGCGGAGTCCAGGAGCTCGGCGTGCTCGCTTTCGGGCGGGGTGCCGTAGGCGTAGACGACGAGCTCCTCGTTGCCATGGTTCACGGTCTGGAGCGAGGTGCCCGGCTCGACGTGGATGAGCCCGCCCATGGGCACGTCGTGGCGCTCCGGGGGGTCACCGAGATACATAGAAAGCGTGCCTGCGAGGCAGACGAACGTCTCCTCCTGGAGCGGGTGCCTGTGGCGCCGCCCCTTCGCGCCGGGCTCGTAGCGCCAGACGTTGGCGCGGGTGTGGGCGAACCCGGCTAGGTCGCTCAGTTCCGAGACATGGCGGGCCGGCTCGTCAGGCTCATGCGGCCGCGTTATCCACCTGAGCTCGGCGGGACGGATCACGCGAAAGCCCACGCCCGCAGCCTAATCAGTCCGAAGTGCCAAAGATCGAGAACAGTAGAATCGAGGGCGATGGATTTCGAGACTCGCGCGATCCACGAGGGTCAGGAGCCCGATCCCGCAACCGGCGCGGTGACCGTGCCGATCTACCAGACCTCGACCTACGTCCAGGACGCCGTCGGCGAGCACAAGGGCTACGACTACTCGCGCGTCGCCAATCCGACCAGGACGGCTCTGCAGATCTGCCTCGCCTCGCTCGAGGGGGCCGAGCACGGAATCGCCTTCGGCTCGGGGATCGCCGCGACCACGACGGCCATGCACCTCGTCAACCCCGGCGACCGGATCGTGTGCGTCAACGACGTGTACGGCGGCGTCTACCGGATGTTCTCGCAGGTCTACTCACCGAAGGGCTACGAGTTCGAGTTCGTCTCGGCGGACGAGATCAATTCCAACTTCCGCGAGCACCTCGACGAGCGGACGCGGCTCGTCTGGCTGGAGAGCCCCACCAATCCGCTGCTGAACGTGATCGACATTCGCGCAGCCGCCGCGGCCGCGCACGAGGTCGGAGCGGTGGTCGTCGTCGACAACACCTTCGCGTCGCCGTACCTCCAGCAGCCGCTCGCGCTCGGCGCGGACATCGTCCTCCACTCGACGACCAAGTACCTGAGCGGTCACTCCGACGTGGTCGGCGGCTTCCTGGCCACCAACGATCCGACGATCGCGGAGCGTCTCTACTTCCTCCAGAAGTCGCTCGGCGCGATTCCTGGGCCGTTCGACTGCTGGCTCGTGCTGCGCGGGATCAAGACGCTCGCGGTTCGGATGCGCCAGCACTGCGAGAACGCGCGCCGAGTCGCCGCGTTCCTCGAGTCGCACGACTCGGTCGAGCGCGTCCTGTATCCAGGCCTCCCGTCCCATCCCGGCCACGAGCTCGCCTCCCGCCAGATGCGGGACTTCGGCGGGATGATCTCTTTCCTCGCGCACTCGGAGGAGGAGGCGGTCGAGCTGGTCGCGCGGACGGCGATCTGGAAGCTGGCCGAGAGCCTCGGCGGCGTCGAGAGCCTGATCGAGCACCCGGCCCGGATGACGCATGCCTCGACCGCGGATGCCCCCTTCGCGGCTCCGCGGAACCTCGTCCGGCTCTCGGTCGGGATCGAGTCGGTCGACGATTTGATCGCCGACCTCGAGACGGCGCTGGTCCGCTCGGCCGCCGCTACACCTTCCTGATCTTCACCGCTGTTCCGTAGGCGCAGATCTCGGTCCAGGTCTGGCCCATCTCGGAGGTGTCGAAGCGCATCGCGACGATGGCGTTGCCGCCCTTCGCCTCAGCCTCGGCCACCATCCGCTCGATCACCTGCTGGCGGCTGTCATGCAGCGCCTGCGTCATCCCCTTCAGCTCTCCCCCGACCATCGACTTCAGGCCGGCGCCGAACTGCGAGAACATGTTGCGTGATCGGACGGTGAGGCCGAACACCTCGCCGTAAACCTCTTCGATCTCGTAGCCTGGAATCTCGTTCGTCGTGGCGATCAGCATTTCGTCTCCTTCTGTCGGATGTGAATGATCGAACCTAGCGGTCAGCCGATCGATCTGCACCACCAGGGCGCCCAAGGCGTGATCGGCGTCTACCGGCTCGAGACCGACGACGGCTCGGCGCTCTTCGACTGCGGGCCCGCGACCTGCTTCGATCGGCTGCGCGAGCAGGTGGACGTCGGCGAGCTCCGGCATCTGCTCCTCTCGCACATTCACCTCGACCACGCCGGGGCGGCCGGGCTGCTCGTGCGCGAGAACCCGCAGATCCAGGTTCACGTCAGCGAGATCGGCCTCCCTCACGTCGTCGACCCCTCCCGGCTGATCGCGAGCGCGCGCCGGCTCTACGGCGACACGCTCGACACGCTCTTCGGCGAGCCGACGCCCGTTCCCGCGGAGAACGTCCACGTCGCCGGACACCGGGAAATCGGGCTCGTCTCCTTCCCGACGCCGGGCCACGCCTCACATCACGTCTGCTACCTGGACGAGGAAGGGACGCTCTACGCCGGCGACGCTTGCGGTGTGCGGCTGCTCCCGGCGCGTCACGTCCTCCCCCACGCTCCGCCGCCGGACGTCGACCTCGACGCCTGGGAGCGGACGTTCGACGACATCCTCAAGCACCAGCCGGAGCGGCTGGCGCTGATCCACTTCGGCGTGGTCGAGGATCTCGAGCAGGTCGCGGAGCACGTCGGGCGAGCGCGCGACTACCTCAGAGTGTGGTCCGGCCGCGTCAAGCGGGGAATGACGGAGGACGAGTTCATCGGCGCGGCGCGCCACGACTACGAGGGCGCGGAAGGTGCTTGCGACGAGCGGCTCCCGCTCGTTGCGCCGTTCGAGCAGTCGTACGCCGGGCTTGCCCGGTACTGGAGGAAGCGCCATGAGGTGGCCTGAGCCGGCCGGGTCGACGCTCGAGGCCCTGGAGGCACGGCTGCGTGATCTCCTCGGCTCGAACCTGCACGGGTGTACGTCTACGGCTCGCTCGCGTTCGGATGCTACAACCCGGCGCGGAGCGACATCGACGTCCTCGTCGTCACCCGGCGGCGACTCGCCGCTGAGACGCGCGGGCCGCTGTCGACCCTCCTCCACGGTCTCCGGGCCCACCTCGAGATCAGCTTCCTCTCGCGCGCGGACCTGATCCCCTGGCGCCATCCCTGTCCATTCGACTATCACTACTCGGAGATGGGCGAGGTGCACGACCGGACGAATGCCGACCTCGCCGGGGAGGTGGCGAACGCGCGGGCGCGCGGGGTCGCGGTGATCGGCCCGCCGCCGGACCAGGCCTTCCCGTCCGTTCCGGAAGAGGACTACCTCGACACGATCGTGCGCGACATCCGCTGGACGCGCGACCGAATCGACGAGCGTCCGGCCTACGCCGTTCTCAACTGCTGCCGTGGGCTTGCGTACTCGCGCGAGCGCGTCGTCATGTCCAAGGCCGAAGGCGCAGAGTGGGGCATGCGTGAGCTCCAGGCGGATTTCCGACCGCTCGCCGAAACCGCGCTCGCCGACTACCGGGGCGAGCCGCACGACGGCTTTCCCGCCGGCGAGGTCCTCCGGCTCAGTCTCTGGGTCGAGGCGAGCCTCTAGTGCCGAAGCCGCCCGTCCCGCCCGAGGTCGACGCGTTCCTCCGCAAGCCGAACCCGGCCGTGATCGCGACGCTGCGCCCGGACGGCTCGCCGCACAGCGTCGCCACCTGGTACGACTGGGAGGACGGCCGCGTGCTCGTCAACATG
>JACDER010000208.1 GCA_013816275.1 Actinomycetota bacterium
CGCGCCTCCAGTAGGGCGAAGGCCTCCCCGGAAGTGATCGCCTCGATCCGCCGCGTGCCCGCGCCCACCGACGACTCCGTGAGGATCTCGAACGGCCCGATCTCCGCCGTCCACCGCACGTGCGTTCCGCCGCAGAGCTCGCGCGAGAAGCCGGGAATCTCGATCACGCGCACCTCGTCGCCGTACTTCTCGCCGAACAGCATCATCGCGCCGAGCTTCCGCGCCTCCTCGATCGGGGTGACGAACGCGTGCACCGCCAGGTTCTCGAACACCTTCTCGTTCACGATCTGCTCGACCTCTTCACGCTCGTCCGTGGTCAGCGCCTGAGGGTGGGTGAAGTCGAAGCGAAGCTTGTCGGGGCGCACCGCGGAGCCGGCCTGGCGCACGTGGTCGCCGAGCACCTGCCGGAGCGCCTGGTGCAGGAGATGGGTTGCGGTGTGGTTCGCCATCGTCGGGAAGCGGTGCTTCCACGGAACGACGGCTCGCACCCGCTGACCGGCCGAGAAGCCAGGGCCGCGGAAGGACAGAACCTGATCGTCGCCGACGAGCCGGGTGGCGCGCACCAGCTCGGCGCGTGCGCCTGTCTCCTCGTTCTCTATCCATCCCGGATCGCTGACCTGCCCGCCGCCTTCGGCGTAGAACGGCGACTCCTCGAGGCGGGCCTGGAACTCGCCGTCCGCGAGCTCGGCGTAGTCGAGGATCGCCGTCAAGACATCCGTCTTCTCGTAGCCGGCGAAGCGCGACGGCCTCGTCCCGGCGAGTTGCACCCCGGCATCCGAGCCAACCCCCGCGCGCGAGATCTCCCGATGCTCCTCCATCAGCTCGCGGGCACGATCGACGTCGACCGCCAGCCCACGCTCCCGCGCCAGCTCGGTCGTCAGCTCGAGCGGGAAGCCGTACGTGGCCTGCAGGGCAAAGGCGTCATCGCCGCTGATCGCGCCGCCGGAGGCGGCCTCCTCGAACACCGTCATGCCGCGTTCGAGCGTCTCCGCGAAGCGCTGTTCCTCGGCGGTGAGGACGGAGTGGATTTCCTCGCGATGCTCTGCGATCTCCGGATAGGCCTCGCCCATCTCTTCGATCACGGTGTCGGCGAGGCCGGCGAGGAACGGCGCCTGCATCCCGATCCGGAGCCCGTGCTGAACGGCGCGCCGGATGATGCGCCGCAGCACGTAGCCGCGTCCCTCGTTCGACGGCGCGACGCCCTCGGCGACGATGAAGGTCATCCCGCGCGCGTGATCGGCCAGCACCCGGTGCGCCTTGGTCGCATCCGGCGTGTCTCCGTACGCGACCCCGGACTGCTCGGCGATCCACGCCATGATCGTCTGGTAGCCGTCGGTGTCGTAGACGGACGGCACCTGCTGGACGATCCGCGCCAAGCGCTCGAGCCCGAGGCCCGTGTCGATGTTCTTCTCGGGAAGCGGAGCCAGCGAGGCGTCCGGCAGCAGCTCGTACGTCATGAAGACGAGGTTCCAGAACTCCAGGAACCGCTCGCAGCGAGTGCAGCCCGGCGCGCAGTCGGGCTCGCCGCAGCCGGCCTCCTCGCCCCAGTCGTAGTAGATCTCGGAGTCCGGCCCGCACGGTCCCGGCCCGCCAACCGACCAGAAGTTCTCGGACGAGGGCAGCGGGACGATCCGCTCGCGCGGCAGCCCGATCTTCTCCCACAGCCCGATCGCCTCCTCGTCGGGGCCGAGGCCGAGCTCCGGGTCCCCTGCATGGACGCTCGCCCAGATGCGGTTCCAGTCGATCTCTAGGCGCTCCTGGATGAACTCGGTCGCATACTCGATCGCGGTTTGCTTGAAGTACTGCCCGAACGACCAGCTGCCCAGCATCTCGAAGAAGGTCAGGTGGTAGGTGTCGAGCCCGACCGTGTCGATGTCAACGGTGCGGAAGACCTTCTGGACGTTCGCGACCTGCGGGGCGGGAGGCTCCTCCCGGCCGAGGAAGTACGGCATGAGGGGCTGCATGCCGGCTGAGATGAAAAGCGTCGTGTGGTCGTCGGCGCGCGGGATCAGCGACGCGGACGAGCGCCGCAGGTGACCCTTCTCTTCGAAGAAAGCGAGGAATCCCTCGCGCAGCTCAGCGGTCGTCCGCATATCCCGCAGCGCTCTCCTCGACCTGGATCTCTTCGCGGATCTTCTCGAGCGCGCGCCGGATCAGACGGGAGACGTGCATCTGCGAGATCCCGACCTGCTGGGCGATCTGGGACTGCGTCAGCCCGTCGAAGAAGCGGAGGTGCAGGATCGCGCGCTCGCGGTCGTCGAGCACGCGCAAGCCCGGTTCGAGGACGGCCCATTCCTCGGAGAGCTGGTAGCCGGGCTCCTCCGTACCGAGCGTCTCGAGGGGATCGAGCTCGTCGTCGTCGTCACCACCGCCGGTGCCGGTCGAGAGCGAAATCGAGGTGTATGCGCGGCCGCTCTCGAGCGCCTCGAGCACTTCTTCCTCTTCGGCACCCGAGGCCTTCGCGAGCTCGGGGATCGTCGGTGAGCGTCCGAGCTGGACGGTCAGCTCGTCGACGAGCCGGGACAGTTTCACGTTCAGCTCCTGGAGGCTGCGCGGAACCCGCACCGACCAGCCCTTGTCGCGGAAGTGGCGCTTGATCTCACCGATGATGTTCGGCGTCGCGTAAGTGGTCAGCTCGAGACCGCGGCTGATGTCGAACCGGTCGATCGCCTTGATCAGTCCGATGCTTCCGATCTGGACGAGGTCCTCGAGCTGCTCGCCGCGGTAGGCATAGCGCCGGGCAAGCGAGCGCACGAGCGAGAGGTACTGCTCGATCAGCTGCTCGCGCGCAGCGAGGTCGCCGTCGACGTGGTACCGGCGTAGAAGCTCCTTGTCGCTGACCTCGGGCCTCATCGACCCAGGCCGTTCACACGCTTCGTGAGCGTCACCCAGGCAGCTCCGTCTCGCTCGCCCAGCTCGACGCCGTCGGAGACGGCATCGAGGATCCGGCGGAGGCCGACCCCACCTGACGCCTCGTCCTCGAGCGCATTCGAAAGCGCAGGCGGAAACGGTCCGATCTCGGCCTCTATGGCGTCGGCGCGGATGCGGATCCGAAGCGTGATCTCCCCCTCGCCGTCCTGCTGCGCGAGCAGGCTGTCCAGGCCGAGCTGTAGATCCTCGAGATGCTCGAGCGTGAGATTGAGCCGGCTCCCGAGGCCGCCCAGCACGAGGTGAGCGACGCCGTAGAACGGCCGCTCGCGCGGAATGGTCAGGACGATCTCGTCCACGTGGGGCATCGTAGTCACAGGCCTTCAGCGCTGGATGGTCCCGGCACCGACGATGGCGTCATCCTCGTAGAGCACCGCCGCCTGGCCGGGCGCGACTCCGTACGCGGGCTCGTCGAGCTCGAGGCGGAAGCCGTCCCCGGCGGCCTCGACCGTGGCCGGGATGGCAGGCGAGCGGTAGCGGAGCTTCGCGTCGGCGCGATCGACGGAGCAGAAGAGCCTCCCCCTGGCGCGCACATCGGTGCGTGC
>JACDER010000209.1 GCA_013816275.1 Actinomycetota bacterium
GTCGTGCTGCGCGCCGACACGGCGTAGGCGACTGAATCGTCCCCCTCGGGCCCCTCGAAGTGACCAGGTTGGGCGCGGATTCGGCTCAACCAGGCCGTTTCCCTATCTTGGTCAGACTAACGAGGTTGCGCGCTGAACCGGCGCGGGGCATACGCGGGAACGGCCTCAAGAAAAGGAACGCTGGGAGGCGATGCTGCGCCTGCTGACCGCGGAGGAGCTCGGCGGCGGCGTGAAGTCGGCCGGCCGCATCCGCTCGCCAACCTCAAGCTGCTGCTCGTGCGTCGGGTGGCCGGTGGCGAGTACCTCCTCCCCACGCCGCAGCTCGTACCGGTAGGCAAAAGTGGGCATCGGCCGGCGAACGATACGGGCGGCCGCGAGGTGTATGCGCCTCTGGTAGGCCGTTTGCAAACTAGAAGCGTCGCCTCGCGGTCAGCAGCGGAAGGCGCGCTGCAGGCGCGTCGATTCCCGCCGCGGGCTTCCGGGGTCGGGGTACCCCGCGCCGTGAAGCTGAAACCGGCCGCGGCCGGAGGGCTAGTGCAGAAGCCTCGCGGCCGGTATGGTTCCCCCTCGCAGCGGCGGTACGCTCGGCCCTTTTTGTACTGGAAGCGGGGGAGGCCATAGCCACTAGATGACCGTGCTCAGCGACGAACTTCTCAACGACGACGACCTGAAGCAGTTCATCGAGGAGGCCGAGCGCGCGGGCTCGGTGGCGCTCGCCGAGGTGACGGAGCTGATCGAGGCGCATGGGCTCGACCCGATCGAGGTCGATGCGCTTCACCGTGAGCTCGAGCAGCGTGGGATCGAGGTCCTCGATCGCGCACCGGAGCCTCCCCCGCAGCCGCTCACGCTCTCGTACGAGACGACGACGGACGCGCTCCAGCTCTTCCTGCGCGAAGCCGGCCGCCACGCGTTGCTGACCGCGGCCCAGGAGGTCACGCTGATGAAGAAGGTCGAGCGTGGCGAGATGCAGGCGAGGCAGCGGATGATCCAGTCGAACCTGCGGCTCGTCGTCTCGATCGCCAAGAACTACCGCAATCAGGGCCTGCCCTTCCTCGACCTGATCCAGGAGGGGACGCTCGGCTTGATCCGCGCCGTCGAGAAGTTCGACTGGCGCCGCGGCTTCAAGTTCTCGACCTACGCGACCTGGTGGATTCGCCAGGCGGTCGCGCGGGCGCTGGCGGACAAGGCGAGGACGATCCGGATGCCCGTCCACATCGTCGAGCGCAAGCAGAAGATGAACCGCGCCGAGCGCATGCTCTGTACGCAACTAGGCCGCGAACCGACGCTCGCGGAGATCGCCGAGGAGGCCGGCCTTCTGCTCCACCAGGCGTACGAGGTGAGGGCGGCCGCGCGCGCCTCGCTCAGTCTCGACCAGCCGGTCGGAGAACAGGAGGACGCGGTCTTGGGCGATTTCGTCGCCAGCGAGGATCCGCTGCCCGAGGAAGAGGTCGAGGTCTCACTGCGCAGCCAGGCGCTCACCCAGGTCCTGAACACGCTGTCCGAGCGCGAGCGACAGGTGCTTGCGCTTCGCTACGGGCTCGACGGCTCGGAGCCGGAGACGCTCGAGGTGATCGCGCGCCGGCTCGGACTGACGCGCGAGCGCGTGCGGCAGATCGAGTTGGAAGCGCTCCGGCGGCTGTCGACGCTGCGCGAGATGATGCCGCTCGCGGGCTAGCGAGCCCGAGCGCCGAATCGTCGAAGAGCGGGACAGCCCTCTCCCCCATCCGCCTGTAGGCGGCCGCGAAAGGCCTCCCCGAGGTGCGGCGGCCGGGTTGGGCGCTGTCCTTCCGTCCGAGGCGACGAGCACGCCCCGGACGACGCTGCACCTAGAGTCGTGGAATGAAGCGCCACCCCGCCCTGATCCCGCTCTCGCGCGACCATCACGATGGACTCGTGCAGGCATTGCGGCTGCGCCGTGCTGCCGCGGGCGGAGATGCTTCTGCCCGGCTTGCGGCGGCCAGGGAATTCGTGGAGTTCTTCAGGAACGAAGAGCGTGTCCACCTTCGGGATGAGGAAGAAGAGCTCTTCCCGCTTCTGCTCAGGCACGTCCGGTCGCAGCCTGCTCCCCTCCGCGAGGCACGCGTCCAACACGTGCAGCTCGAGGGGTTCGCTCGCAAACTCGACATCGCCGTGGCGGCCGGCGCCGTCGATCGAGAGACGTTGGATGCGGCGGGAGAGCTGCTTGAGGCACACATCCGGCTTGAGGAGCGACAGCTCTTTCCGCTGATCGAGGAACTCGTGCCAGACGACGAGCTCCGGAGGCTCGGGCTCGCCGACAGGGACGCGACCTGCGCCGTTCGACGCCCGCCCCTCACGAGCTAGTGGATCATCAGGCAGGGTTGCCGTGTTTGCCCGGCGGACGATGCGTGCGAGGCAGGCGATGTAGCGACGGATCAAGCGCGCCTGGGTTGCGTGGTGAAGGGTGCCAATATTCGGTCGCGCTTCAGGCGGCGGCTCGGTAGTACTCGTGGATGAGGCCGCCGAGGCGATCGCGGCGACGGATCTCGCTGCTGGATGATTGTGCCGGCCGAATGTCCGGATCTGGCGGGCGTAGGTCGAGCGCGCGATGTGGCCTCTGGGTGTTGTAGTGGTCGACGTAGACGCGCAGCACTCGTTCGAGCTGGCGGCGGTTGAGGATCAGCAGCCAGTCGAGGCACTCGGCGCGCACGGTTCTGACGAAGCGCTCGGCGACCGCGTTCGCCTTCGGTGCCCGCACCGGTGTCCGCAGCATCCGGATTCGTTCGCTGCGGAAGACTTCATCGAAGGGGCCGGTGTACTTGCTGTCGCGGTCGCGGATCAGGAAGCGGACCTGCTGCTCGGCGAAGAAGAGGCCCAAGTGGCGCGCCTGCTGGGCAATCCAGCCTCCGTCCGGGTTGGTCGTGCAGCCTGCGAGATGGACGCGGCGGCTGCCGTGTTCGATGAAGAAGAGCACATAGAAGCGGCGCAGGCACACCGTCTCGACGGTGAAGAAATCGCAGGCGATGATGCTGGCCGCCTGCGCGCGAAGGAACTCGGCCCAGCTCGGGCCTGATCGCCGGGGCGCAGGGCCGAGCTGGGCTCGAGCGAGCAGCCGGCGAACGCTCGTGGGCGATGCTCGCAGGCCGAGCTTCGCAAGCTCGCCACAGATTCGGCGATGGCCCCAGCGCGGGTTCTCGCGCGCCAGCCGGAGCACGAGCTCCTGGATCTCGGGCGAGAGCCGTGGCCGGCCAGGCCGACGGCCGTCCTGCCGCCACTTCCGACGGACGAGCGCTTGATGCCAGCGCAGCAGCGTCCTCGGCGTCACCAGCCGCGCCGAGCGCATCGAACGCGGTAAGTGAGGCGCCGCCGCGGCGAGGAACGCACGATCGACAGGCCGGAAAGCCGGACGGTCAAGCTGGCGGCGCAGCACATCGAGCTCGTGCCGCAGAACGAGCAGCTCGATGCCGTTAACGCCCGGGCCGCGTCGACTACGAACGAG